>JBDNIA010000049.1:0-6978 GCA_041688525.1 Crocinitomicaceae bacterium
CGCATATTTGCTTGGGGCTCTATGGCTGAAATCATAGAAAATTATGGAGACAAAGGAAAACCCTTGACCATCCAAGGTCGTTTGGTGAATAGAACCTACTTGAGTCCAAAAGGCTTGGTCAGAAAAGTCACAGAAATTGAAGTGCGAAACATTTTACTCATGAACGGAAGTATCTAACACTTCCGCCTACCCTTCTCAAAGCGAGCTCCCGATATGCAGCAAGAAATTTTGAGAAGACTACGAAGAAATGGACGGCCGATTGGTTGTCCATTTTTTTTTGAACTTTCCCCATAGAAGGCAGGCGCTTGTTCGGTAGACGAAGAAGAACGTTAGAGCAGTGAAAAGTAGAGGATTGTCGAGGTCTCGAATTTCTAGTACAAATACTTTATTCGCCTAACTTTGCTTACTTTTACAGCTAAATGAAATTTACAGAACTCAACTTATCATCTGAATTATTAGAAGCGCTTGACCACATGGGCTTCACGGATGCAACACCAATACAAGAGAAAGCTATTCCGCTTATTTTAGAAAACCGCGATTTGATTGCTTGTGCGCAAACAGGCACCGGAAAAACCGCTGCTTTTATTTTACCCATTTTAAATAAAATGGTGGGCAAGAAAGATAGTCATATTAACACATTAATTATCGTGCCCACCAGAGAGTTGGCACTACAAATAGAACACGAAATTCAAGGTCTTTCTTATTTTGTTTCGGTTGGTTCCATGGCAATTTATGGTGGAGGTGATGGGTCAAACTTTAATGAACAGAAAGATGCACTCGTAAACGGTAGAGATGTCATTGTTGCTACGCCAGGAAAATTGATTTCGCATTTGAACATGGGTTATGTGAATTTCAAGCATGTGAAGCACTTAATTCTTGACGAAGCCGATAAAATGCTCGACATGGGTTTTACCGATGATTTGACGAAAATTATGTCTTATTTGCCAGAAAAACGTCAAAATCTTTTGTTTTCTGCGACAATGGCGCCGAAAATTAAAGTTTTAGCGAAAAAGATATTGCATAACCCAGAGGAAATAGTGTTGAGTTTATCAAAGCCAGCAGAAGGAATTAAACAAGGTGTTCATTTGTGTTTTGACAATCAAAAAGAACAATTGTTGAAATATTTAATCGACGAAAGAAAGGAGTATGACAGTATTATTGTTTTCACTTCAGCGAAGGATAAAGTTTCTCAAATTGCACGTTATTTGTCTCGAAATGGCATAAAAGCAAAAGGGATTTCATCTAATTTAGACCAAGAACAACGGGAAGAGGTTTTGTTGACATTTCGTTCTAAAAGAACGCGTGTTCTCGTCGCGACAGATGTTATGTCGAGAGGAATAGATATCAAAGAAATCAACATGGTTATCAACTACGACGCCCCACGTGATGCCGAAGATTATGTTCACCGTGTTGGTAGAACAGCTCGTGCAAATACGAAAGGTGAAGCAGTAACTTTCATTAACCCGAAAGACATGCCTAAATTGTCGAAGATTGAACGTTTGATTGAAAAAGAAATTGAAAAATATGCAGTGCCAGAGCAATTTGGCGAAGCCCCCGAATGGAGTACAAACGCCCCAAAAGGAGATAATTTCCGCAAACCTCACCAGAAAGGAGGCAACAGAGAGAAAAGAAGTTTTAAGCCGAGAACCAGAGAGTAAGCTGTGGTTTATTCGCCTTTTGGAGGTCCCTTAGGTTTGTTCCTTTTTTGCAACAAATAGAACCCTAAAATGCCTTGTATTATGCCTGCGCCAATAGCCGCATAACCTCCACGTGAAGAGTTTTGCTGAATTAGGAGATAACTTCCAAAAATCACTAAGGCGATGGAAACAAGAATGTAATAGATAATTCTGATCATAAATATTATTTGTAAATCAAGTAAAATTAAAAGTATTTGGCAACAAAAAACGCCCTTCCGTTAAGAAGAGCGTTTTCAAAAGTCAGATTTTTACTAATAAGAAATAGTTTCCAATCGTAATTCAATTTGTTTTTCTTTTTTGTTGTACTCGCCAACCGATATAAAACCTGGTTTTGCAGGTTGCATCCAATAATATTTAGATTCACAGTTCAACGGTGTGCGACTCGTTTCAACTTTGCTGTCGCGCACGCTAATAACACCTATCATTTGGTCAGACTTTTTTGCGCCTTTTTCCTCTTTCCTGTCGGCGTCTATGTAAACGATATCATGTTTGTCATTTTCGTAATCAGAAGAAGTGAAAGAATAACCAAAATCACCGTAAGCTTTAAGTATTTGACCCAATACTAACGTGTTGACAGTTCCGTATCCTTCAGGAAGAAAAACGTGTGTTTTCTTTTTCTGAACGATATCATAGCCAATTAGGTCTTTTTCACTATTGAATTCAATAACAACCATATTTCCAACTAAAATTTCAAAGGCACTCGAATTACTAGAACCGCCAAGAGCCGCACTAACAAACTTTCCAGCCATTGCGCCCGCACTAACTTGTTTAAGGAATTGTTCGCCCACTAAGATTATATTCCCGTTTTTAGCTTGGATTACATTGTGGAAGAAAATATGGTAAGGTCGCTTATCGTCTTCTTTGTCTTCTGCAGATAAATTGGATTGTTTGAATTTATCAAAAGAGCCTTTCCATTTATACTCAGTTGTGCTCAATAGCTCTCCAGTGAAACTGAATTCTTGGATATACAGACCAGCACTTCTATCCTTCATGATGTCATCTTTAGGTTTATAAAACTCCCCAATTATAGACACGCTGCTATTTTGCTCAGAAATAAAAGATTTTAACATTGATTTTCTGCCTTTTCCGTCAGAACCCATTGCTATTTCTTTGATGATCTTCCCGTTTTTGGAATTAATCAAAACACCAAAAACATCGAATGATGTTGTAAACAGTGAAGATTTTCTTGTAATTACGCCAATTGTAATATTTTCGTTAACATCTGAAATGTCAATCATCCCTATCTCTTTTGAATCTTCTGGTGAATCTACACTCCAGACTTTCCTAGCATTATTGTCAAATTTGACAAGCTCATATCCAAGTTTTTTGTTTTTTGAAAAGGTAGACCGAATGAACCCTTCGTTGCCTACGGAGTAAATATAGCTAAGACTCTCCGCAGATTCAGGAGATTGCGGAATTCTTGATTTATCTGCAAGTGTTAATTCTTTTGCAGGGATACTGTATGATCCCATTTTTTCGCCATTGACATTGTAGGTTACAAATTCAAACCCACTTTTCTTATCATAAAAATGAAACATAAAAACAGTTCCGTTGAAAACCATCTCTACGAATATCGTATTTTTTGGGCGTGTAATTTCGAATGATTTTACGGGGGTTGTAGTTATCATCAAATGTTTGGACTTCGTAAGCAGAATTTTTCTTGTCTACTTTCTCCTTGAAAAAGAACACATAATATCCGACAATTTTTTTGTTTTTTATAATTTCTCCAGACGATTTTGCACTTCTCAGATTAAGGACATTGTCGATAGTAACGGTTTGGGAATGGGCATTTCCGAACATCAATGCCATAAGGATAAAGGTTAGTTTTATTTTTCTCATTTTCTTGGTTTTACAAATTTAAGTCGTTTAACATTTCGCCAATAGTGGTCTAATTCATTATACACTTCTCGGTAAGTTCCAATTCGGATTTTATCGTACCACTCATTGTATAATATTTCGCAATTTTCGAAGTTTTCTTCACGGGTATATGCGATTAACTGAGAGATAACCCAGGGTTCAGTATTGTAGCTGTCAGAGCGGAGTGTACTTCGGAAACCTTCAGCAATTTCATCGCAATCCTTTGGCGTAAGTTTTGAAAGAAAATAAGTCAAATTATCAAAGTCTTCTTTTTGCTGTGGATCTTGAAGCGAAATAAATTTTCCTGCGACCTTGCGCTCTTTGAGATAAGATAAAGATTGAAAAAACCCCATTAATGTCCTATTAAAATGGGCGTCATCTCTAAAATAATCTTGGTATTTGATGGAGAAGTAAATTGCTGAGGAATAGTCTTTCTGATATCCGGCAGTCAATAAAACAGAATCAATTAAGTCTGATTTTATCGCATCATATGAAGGAGGAAGTACGAATTTTTCTGGTGGTTCCGGTGGATTCAGATTGTTATCATTCAATAATTTGATTAATCTGTCATTGCTGTAAGGATGAGAACGCAAATAAGGTTCGTATTTATTGTCATATGTAACAGCTCCCAAACTTCCGAAACGTTTGTAAGTTGTTTGGGAGGCAAGCATTTTGGCGAGAAGTGCAGCTGGAAGTTTATCCAAGTTTAATGGTACGCTGAGGTTTGTATCATGCTCATACATGACTAAAAATTCATGTACAGCATTGTTAACGTCAAACCCTGCATTTTTAATGTAAACAAAACCGATGGAATCGGCTTGGAGTTCATTGAACCTAGATTTTTCTTTTGATTCAAAAAGGCGGGGGGAAAGCAATTCATTTAAAGCACTTACTTGTCCATAATCTCGCTTTCGGGCTGCTTTTAACTGAGCGAGTAAATCTTTGTCTGTTTTCACGATTACCCAGTCGAGAATTGCATTTGTCGAATGATTATAAGTCACATGTCCAATTTCATGCCCGATTACAATAGCGATTTCGTCATCGTTATTTAACTCGAGTAAAAGGCCCAAATTTATGAACAGCAAATTATTGCCGAATGTATAGGCGTTATAGTCAATTGTCTTGGAAATAACCAGTTGAAGATCATTAGGAACCTCCGAGTTTGATTGTTTTATTCGGTCCAGCAAATTGTTTACGTAATCGTACAAAGCTCCTTCTGCAATGACCCGTTCCGGAGTTAGAATTTCTAATTGTACCTTTATTTTTTCTCTGTGCGCATTGACAATAAGTTGTCGCTGCTCATAAGTGAAATTAGACAAGTTAGGAATATCGTTTTTAGCGCCTTTCACAAGCGCGCGAATACTTGATAATTTGGGATTATATTCCTGAGAATAGGCGCTGAAGAAAAAGCATAAAATGATAAAAGAGGTTAGTTTCATATTTTATATCAGTGTTCAAATTTATCATTTTATTCATAATAAACAACTTGAGTCAAAAAATAAATGCGTTTATTTAAAATTTGTGAACGGCAAAGCGATCAATAGTTCCGATAATCATTCCACAATCGTGAACGAATTCCAATAATAACTTGGTATTGTGGCTCAATAAGATAGGTGTTGTACCTAAAATGACCTTCTAAGAAAGCTTGCAAATGTATCTCCGGAATGAGGTTGTAAGAAACGCGAACCATTGAACGGAGCGCATTATTTCCTTTTCCTTGACCAATCTTATGCCCAAAATCGTTTATTGGTCTGTTGATATAAGGGATGAAAATATTGCCACCATAATTCAAACTGTCGGAATCATATCCTTTGAGTGAATAGGAGACAAATAATTCGCCTTCCCATTTTTTGTTCTTCCATTTCACTTCTATGAGTAGTTCAGAAAAGTTTGCTCCGTAGGGATGTGCCAATGGTGTTCCTTGGTTTGTATAGCTCTGCGCAACCGATAAATGCGAGTAAGTGTAGGGTCGAACAATATTCATTTCTCCGCGAAGGAAAAACTTATTATTTCTGTAATATTTGAATGTTTTGATTCCCATTTGAACAGCATACTTATTGGCCCACCAGCGTGTGCGGCCTTTTATATCGGCTAAGTTGAATTCGTCTAACATTAGTTGACCGTAAAGAGTAAAGCTTTGTATTTTGATTTTTGCATCAACACCAATTAAGGAATTATCGGAAGATCCCAATTGATATTCTTGTGGTCTGAAGAAGATCATCGGATTCAAATATTCTGGTTCAAAACCACGATTCAACAAGGTGTCTTTTGGACTAAAAACCACAGATTCGAAAACACCAATTTGCAACCAAGAATTTGCGTTGAAGCTTAAATAATGACTGGTTGCGTACTTGTTTACACGTTGATTTAGCACATTATTTTCTGATAAAAATTGATACAGCATCAAGTATTCCACGCGCCAAAAGTTTGATCTCGCCATTGCGAAACCCAGGGGTTTTCCATAATCACTCAAGAATAAGGAACGACTTCCCTCACCGATAAATTGATTGTCCCAACCACCTTGCAAATTGATAAACTGATTCGGAGAATACGACAAACGTCCGCGCAAATCAATTTTTTGATTTAAATTGTTTTTTATCGTTTTACCAATAGATGTTTTTTCACGGAAAAATCCGGTTCCATTCTCAATCCCGTGCAGATATGAAAAACGAGTATATACTTTTCGACCAAAATTCCCTTCCATTTGAACGCCAGCCATTGCTCTATATTCCAGATTGTTTTGGCCACGTACTCCTAAATCGACTAAAGGAAAGACTTTAATTGATCCTGGTTTTTTTTGTTGTGTGATTTTAATTTCCTCTAAATATTTGAGCGTATCTCCGACAATAGTATTTGTAATAATTCTGGGTTGAATAGCGCTGTGGTAGCGCAAATTGATTCGGAAACTAGGTTCGTTTTGATCAATATCGTTTAGCAACCAATCTAAACGCGACTGAGCGATAGCACTTAGACCAAACAAAATAAATGTATAGAGGAGGATATGACGCATTAGAAATCGTTGTAATGCTTAATTAAACCAGTTCTGAGACCAAAATAGATGGCGTTGGTTTGAGCTTCTCCAGCCAAAGAACTCGTTCTATAAAGATGTTGCACAAACAGTTCCAAATTCATTTTTTTATTGAACCGATAGCCAAGCTCTGTTTGTTGATGGTAAATCGAACCTGAAATTGCGCTTAGATTATAATTTGAGGCCACTAGATTATTCGCTTCGTAATCTTTAAGCTGATATAAAATGCTTTTTACATCGGCATACCAGCGTTTTTTTGAATAGTTGAAACGCAAAATATATTCCTGAAAACCGTTTCCCTTAGGATGAGCGGAAGGTAAATTTGATGCGCTATAGTTTAAACGTGAGTTTTTAGAAACATATAGTCGCTTAGGGACATTATTGTACTCCAACTGC
>JBDNIA010000379.1:0-2395 GCA_041688525.1 Crocinitomicaceae bacterium
GCAACTCAAAGGTAATTTGAGATACGGAATATTCCCTCTTATTTTTTAAACGTTTAGGACGCTATTAGATGAAAAATAAATTTAAGGTGTTATTTGAAATCAACTTTATGCCTAATTTACAGTGAAAAACCTATGACGAAAGAGAATATTATACTTACTAAAATGTACGATTTTGCCTTGGAAGTCGTGTTATTATAACAAGAAATCCGAGCTACGAAAAGGGAGTTTGCTTTAGCCGACCAAATTTTGAGAAGTAGGACTTCTGTTGGCGCGAAAAGGGAAGAAACAGCTGGTGGACAGACGCCAAAAGACTTCTTTGCCAAATGACAATCTCGTGTAAAGAAGCCAGAGAAACTCGATTTTGGCTGAGATTACTGAAAGAAACTAACATTATTTCCGAAGAACGTCAAAAACCTCTCTTAGCTGAAATGGAAGAAATCCAGAGAATTATCGGTAGGATTCAAAAAACTCATCGTCAAAACAACCCTAGTTAATTACGCAATTTTTGAATTACGAATTACAAATTGGGTGACCGATATTTAATCTAAAAGTTAAAGTCACCAAAATTCGTAATTCATTCATTCGTATTTCGTAATTTTACAGAAACTTTAGGGGTGACCAAATATAATGGTCTGAGATATACCCTTGGAACTTGAATCGGTTGAACCCGACGTAAGGAAAAGTGTAAGACCTTTGTGTTTTTCCCTAAAGTATATTTTTGAAGTATGGAAATAAAATTCAATGGAGAAAAACTGTCCGTTCAAGTGAATAACTTGGGTCAATTACTGTCAGAAAAGGATTTATTTGAAAAGACAGGAATTGCAGTTGCGATTAATTCTTCTGTAATGTCTAAATCCAAGTGGAATGAAACTCTGCTTCAAGAAAACGACGAGATTTTAATAATTACTGCCGCTGCGGGTGGCTAAAATTCTAGATATGAAAAAAGAGACAAAACCTTCTGAACAAACTATCACAAGAGCACCTTTAACAGGTTCGAAAAAAATCTATGTTAAAGGTAAAATTCACGATATCAACGTTGCTATGCGTGAAATTGAATTGACACAATCACAAGCCATGTTTACGGCGGGTGAATTCATAAAAGAAAACAACCCAGCAGTAACTGTTTACGATACCTCTGGGCCCTATACTGACCCAAATGTTGAAATTGATATAAAAAAAGGATTACCTCGTTTAAGAGAGCAATGGATTATTGATCGTGGTGACGTAGAACGTTTAGAAGAAGTGTCTTCTGATTATGGAATGGAGCGTAAAAATAATCCAAAATTAGATGAATTTCGCTTTGAACACATTGCGAAACCTTTGCGTGCTAAATCAGGAAAAAACGTTTCTCAATTGCACTATGCTAGAAAGGGAATAATCACTCCCGAAATGGAATACATTGCTATTCGCGAAAATCAAAAACTTGAAGAAGTAATTGAAATTGCCAAACAACATCCCGGCGAGAGTTTTGGTGCTAATACACCGAAAGGTTTAATTACCCCTGAATTTGTTCGTGATGAAGTTGCCGCAGGTCGTGCAATTATTCCGAACAACATCAACCACCCCGAAAGCGAACCGATGATTATTGGTCGTAATTTCTTAGTGAAAATCAATGCGAACATTGGCAATTCAGCTGTTTCCTCATCCATTGAGGAAGAAGTAGAAAAAGCCGTTTGGGCTTGTCGATGGGGAGCCGATAATATTATGGATTTGTCGACAGGTAAAAACATCCACGAAACACGAGAATGGATTTTAAGAAATTCACCCGTTCCCATTGGAACTGTCCCAATTTATCAAGCTTTGGAAAAAGTGAACGGTAAAGCCGAAGATTTGACTTGGGAGATTTTCCGCGACACACTAATAGAACAAGCTGAGCAAGGTGTTGATTATTTTACTATTCACGCTGGAGTTCTTTTGCGTTATGTTCCAATGACAGCAAAGCGACTAACAGGAATTGTTTCCCGTGGTGGCGCCATAATGGCAAAATGGTGTTTAGCGCACCACAAAGAAAGTTTCTTGTACACGCATTTCGAAGAGATTTGTGAAATCATGAAAGCGTACGATGTTGCTTTCTCTCTTGGGGACGGATTGCGCCCAGGTTCAATTGCCGATGCAAACGATGAAGCACAATTTGCGGAGTTGGAAACTTTAGGCGAATTAACAAAAATCGCGTGGAAACACGATGTGCAGGTGATGATTGAAGGACCAGGTCACGTTCCAATGCACCTCATCAAAGAAAATATGGACAAACAATTGAAGGAATGCCATGAAGCACCTTTCTACACCCTTGGACCATTGACAACTGATATTGCCCCAGGATATGATCATATTACTTCAGGAATTGGTGCAGCAATGATTGGTTGGTTTGGTTGTGCTATGCTTTGCTATGTAACAC
>JBDNIA010000380.1:0-1680 GCA_041688525.1 Crocinitomicaceae bacterium
ATCGATTTGCCAGAGGCATTGTCAAAGGAATTGATGAAATGCAAAGACAATAAGTCTGTTGAGCAAGTGGGGATTGAGTGGGGAATTCAACAATCAAAAGAGTTAAAAGAATACGGGGTTCCTTGTATTCATTATTATACAATGTCGAATTCATCACAAGTTAAAACCATTGCAAAAGAAATTTTTTAACATGAAAAACTTAATACTAATTGCAGCAGTCCTGCTGAGCTCTTTGTCGTTTGGACAGAAAAATCAATTGAATTTGACCAATGTGTTGATTGTAGGTCAAATGGAACAAGAGGATGAACGTTTCATGCTGGAAATTGCGCTGACGGAGTTCTTTGCTGAAAGGAATATAAAAGCGGTTCCTTCCATCAATATTTTAAAACAGGGCGCCGATCCATCACTTCTGTTAACGCCAGAATTGAGAGCAGACGTTAAAGGAAAAGGTTTGGATACATACATGCTCGTTTCCGTTCGCGGATATGATAGTCGTTTTAAAAAAACCAATAAAAATGACAGTCTTTCTGTTGCATTGGATTACGGAACATTGTTCGCTTTATATCGTGCAGAAATTACCTCTATTACTTTCGAATTTTTCATCTACCGAAATGATGTGATGGTGAAAACAGCTCTCGTTCGTTGCGGAAATATTAGTTCAAAAGAAACGGTGCTGAAGCGCTTAAAAAAGAAATTAGCGCGGAAAGTAAAGCGCTGGTAAAATTGAGTTTTTTTGCGTCCAGAAGAGTTTCCCTGCCTATCTCGATTAGAGATCGTGAAATTCTCTTTGTGGTTTTTTTAGAAATAAAAAGGGTTAGATTATGCCTAATGTATTAAGGGAATAATAGGAACGTTCCTATTATCCTGGTGTTAACGTACAAGAAAAACCAAAACCCGCACAAAACAGTAAACAATTATGAAATTAGAAAAGATATTAGATAAACTTGGTTCATTAGAGAAAAACTCGTTTATAAAAATTATTGACAACATCATTTCAAAAAGCCCAAGAAACAGCAGAGAAATTGACGAAATTTTAAGCTCGTCAAATAAAGGACTAAAATCTGTTGATAGTCAAAATATGATGAAGTTTTTGCTTTAACCTCAAACGAATGTCAAGAACACATAAAATGTGAGTTTCAAGAAATCATTTCGCAAGTTGACATTCTAATAGACATTCTAATTCGTGACGGAAATTGCATAGTGAAACAAGATTGGTTTTCGAGATTATACGAAATCGAAATATAGCAACTAAAAAACAGAATAAAAGTCTTAAACGTAGATTTTGAAAACGACAAATCAGAATTAAGTGAAACAAGAAAAAGAAATTACAGAATTTAGAAGTCTTGTTTACATTCAGCATATTACAATGGCCAAGAAAATAATCGTGAACCAAAACACTCTTTACAAAACCATCTTCAAAATTGGTTTGAATAGTGGCAAAACCACGATTATTTGATTGCGCAATGTAGGTGAGCTTGTCATTTTGCCACGTCCATGTCCAGCATTTCTGACCATTTATTTTAAGTCCAGTCTCGTCAGTGCCTGCCACTTTACTTGAAGCAATTTTCTCTTTTACTCTGGCTGAATGGTTGGAATATCAATAACCTGTCTTTTTCCAACAAACTCGAAAGGAATATGCTGTAAATCAGAACCGAATTTACCACAAAAAGGAGGAATATG
>JBDNIA010000381.1:0-4236 GCA_041688525.1 Crocinitomicaceae bacterium
AATCTGCTGATTTGTTGTTTAATTCATTATCCAACCACATTAACTATGTCGCGGAGGATTCAATTAAAAGATCTTTAGTCACGCAGGATGAAAATTTTGACTTGGATAAATTTTCCGACAAGACCAATTTGCACCTCTTAAAATTAATTGAAGGAATTGGTATTTACCTTAATCCTAAATCTTTGTTTCCAAATGAAAGTAGGTACTTCCTACTAAATTTTATCAGTGATGTGAATCCAGACGCTTCAGATAAAATTGCAAATGAACTAGAAAATACAAGAAGTCATTTAGCTTTATTGACATCTAATTTTGACCAAGCTATTACAAAACCACAAGACATTGTGCATTTGCAAACGGCTTACAATTCTTTAAAAATTATTCAGAAAGAAATAGAAAGTTTTCTTTCTGAAATTTCTAAGAATTAGAAAATAAATGATAATCCAGTTTTCAAGCTGATGGTCACAAAATTCTCCCTTTTCATATCTATATACGCTTGTGTGAAATCAATTGGCTGACCTTTAAGCTCCGAATTTTTATCTATCTCATTTTGAAAGTAAACGCAAATTAAGTACTTGATCCCGATGTCAAATGTTAATTTACTCGTTATAGGATGACGATAGGTCATGTCGTAGGATATGGTTGTAGCTCTGACTTTAGGATAACCTTGATAAACATAATAATTATCTATTTCCGTCCAAAATTCCTTTTGTAATTCATTTATTCCGAATTCATTTATTGAATACTTGTAGTCTTTATTTTTCAATCGACTTTCAGTATAACCAAATCCAATTCCGTGGACAATTCCAGCAGGTGCAATTCCTTTTTTATTAGAAAAATCAAGACGTACTTGATAGCTAAAAGACCGAATATCTAAAGCTTCCATTCTCAAATAGCTTGAATCCATGGTATTGTCGGAGCTTGTATAATAGAATAGTGGCGAAGCAAAATAGCTTTGTTTCATTGTCATTTCTGCGCCAAATCCAAACCCTCTGTTGAGTTGATGGATGTAAAGTAAAGTATAGCCAAAATTGAGTCTTTCCTTTCTTCCAACCATCTCCCCGGCTTTTTCACGATATTGAATCTGCGAGTAAGCGCCAGAAAGTAATGGAGAATTAAACATCACATGCGCACTGACAATATTTTTTTTGTTTTGATATCCAAATTGACTTTTAGCTGAAAAACAGACTGAAATGGTTAAAATAAAAATAAATATATTATTATTTAACATGATTAAGGATTAAAATTTGATTAATTATTTGAGCGGCAGCAGCTTCTTTATTCCATGCAAGAGATAAATTTATTTGTTCAAAGTTTTCAATTTTTTTTTAATTCAGAGTTATAGGTAAAAGTGATTAAATTAGAGTTGTTTCCCCTAAGAAAAACATCAGTAATAACCCAAGGCAAGGCAATTACAGAAATTCCAATGAAATGCACGCCTCGAACTTTGGGCTTATATAAATTTGTAAATTGATAATATAATTGGTTGCTCGAAGAAGGTTCAATTGATTTTTGAATTCGATGATGAGAATAGGAAAGGAGACCCCAACTTAATGCTCCAGTATATTGTTTTGTAAAATTATTTGATTCAATTCAGCTGATAAATTATATTCTTGAGTAGTGAAAATTACGGGCAAATCTATAAAGGAAGTATTTTGGTTTGTTTTTTTGTTAATATGTTCTCTGCGATTTTGTAATTGAAATAAATTCTTTTGTGACTTTCTTTTATTTATATTTCCACCTTTGTAAGACGAAAATGCCATATGAACATTAGGGTTTTGGAATCTTGAAGTAGTTTGCACCGAGTTGAATTTATCAATAAATTGCTCATTTTTCATTAAGTCTGGAATTCCATAGAAATAAAATTCATTACTATCAACTGAAATAACCTCCATTGATTTTGATAAATCGATTTTATCGTATTTAGAAATCACACCTACTTGTATCGGGTCTGTTTTATTAGCGGCAGGCTTCAGGGCAATTTTTGAAAATTTCTCTAAGGGAAATCTTTGACTTTGCGCAAGAACTTTCACTATTTCATCCCGAATAACAGTCATTTCATCAGATATCTCGGGATTATCAGCTATTACATCTGTTGTATAGCGTAAGGCGATTGCAGCAATCCCAAAACTATTTAAACGATTCAAAAGACGAAAAAAACGGTCACTTTCCGATTGATTATTTTTAATATGCTTCTTTGGATATCGCTTAATATCGTACAAATAACTTTGAGCAACAAGCTCTTACCACGCATATCCTTTCATAATATGAAGGTAATTTTCGGCACTAGAAATCTCTTTTTCCAAAACGGCAATAGCATATAGCGCCATTTCAAAGTCAGTTTTAATTAAGTACTCTTCAATTACCTGCAATCGGGCTAAAGACCTAAGTTCGACGAATTCTATCGTTTGACTTGTATTATCAGATGTCGGATTAGAGGTTAAATTCAGTAAATTTTTTTTACGTTTTTCAAAATTCAATCGAAGAGATTCCTGTCCGTATTGGTTTGTTGTATTTATGACACCCTTCAAATCTGTGACATCATAAAATGAAGATGGAATGTACATGGAATTACCAAAATAATTTTCCAGTATATCAATTTCTTCAAAAGGTTGGGTTGAAAATCTTAAAACGTCTAAAGAACGAACAGCCTGAAAAGGGGAGAAGCCAGCTTCCAAATAAGACTTTAGAGCAATTTCGTTAATTTTTTTTTCGTAATTCTCAGCACATAAATAATAATCTTCAATCAGTTCGTCTATGAAATTTTTGTCTAAAAAGGGATGCTTTTCTCTGGGTTTAGGTACATTTAGTTTTTCCTTTTCTCTTAAAAGCAAATAATAAAGTTGCTCTGGATGAGAAAGCTGAGATAAAAGCCCTGAGGTGACAAGGTAAATATCATTTGATGAAATTATAGCAGAAATACTTGATTTAAGAATGTAAAACTGAGACTCTTGTTTTAGACATTTTTTCGTGATCAATGGTTTTGTAACCTCGGCGAGTTTATCACAATAACTGTCACCATATAGAACCCTCCCAGAACTTAGAATTCTTTCGAAAATAGGGTTTTCTAAACTGTTATTTTCATTCGTATGATTACTAATTGGGTAAACTGTTAACGTAGGAAATTGTTCAAGACTTATCGCTATTACGCTGGGGATTTCTCCTTTTGACAACCAGTTTAAATCTCCGAACTGGCCAAATATACTGTTTGAAATAAAAAGTATAAATGTAAATAAGAATAGAACTTGTTTTAGCGTGATTTTGGTTAGGTTGTTATATTTTTTGAACCTAAATAAAACAAAAAAACCGTCTAATAAATTAAACGGCTTTAAAAAGGATAGAAATTTCTATTTTATACTATAATTGGGAGCTTCTCTTGTAATTGTGACATCATGAGGGTGAGATTCACGCATACCGGCAGATGTAATTCGCACGAATTCCGCACCTTGAAGTTTTTCAATATTTGGTGCGCCGCAATAACCCATTCCTGCTCTAAGTCCACCCATGATTTGATACATGACCTCGTTTAAATTTCCTCTGTAAGGAACTCGTCCTGAAATCCCTTCTGGCACAAGTTTTTTAACGTCATCTTCAGCATCTTGGAAATAGCGATCTTTTGAACCTTGTTGCATAGCCTCAACACTTCCCATTCCTCTATAAGATTTGAATTTTCTTCCTTCAAAAATAATTGTTTCGCCTGGCGACTCCTCAACACCTGCGAACATAGAGCCAACCATCACAATGTCTGCTCCAGCAGCAATTGCTTTAACAATGTCGCCTGTATAACGAATTCCGCCATCAGCAATAACAGGAATGCCAGTTCCTTCTAAAGCTTTTGCCACATCATTCACAGCTGTTAATTGTGGAACTCCGACACCAGCGATAACTCGCGTGGTGCAAATTGAACCTGGACCAATACCAACTTTTACCGCGTCAGCTCCTGCATCAGCTAAGTATTTGGCTGCTGCTGCAGAAGCGATATTCCCAACGATTACTTGTAAGGATGGGTACTTTGCTTTAACTTCTTTTAATTTAGTCACTACACCAACAGTATGTCCGTGCGCTGTATCAATTACAATTACGTCAACTCCAGCGTCCACAAGCGCGTCAACTCTTTCAAGCGTATCAGGTGTCACTCCAACAGCTGCACCGACTCGCAAACGACCAAAACTGTCTTTGCAAGAAAGAGGATGTTGTTTTACTTTGATAATATCCCTATAAGTGATTAGTCCAACTAGT
>JBDNIA010000382.1:0-2613 GCA_041688525.1 Crocinitomicaceae bacterium
CCACCAACAACCCAAGCATGACAATAGATTAAAAATAAATCCGTTAATTTAACCTCTAAAAAGCACAATATGAAAAAATTACTTCTAGCATTATTGGTTTTGGCAGCTTTTGCTCCAGGATGTAAAAAGAAATCTTCGCCAAGAAAAATCGATAGAATTATAAAAGGATCGACTTGGCGTTTGGAAAAAATTATAGACAGTAATATTAACTACACTTTAGATTACAAAAACTATACTTTTCAATTCACGGAAGAAATGAGGTTGGCAATAGCTACATCCGATTCAACTATTAATGGTTCTTGGGATAGATTAGAAGATAAAAACCCAGCAATTTTGATTTTAAATACAGCTAACGCTGGACCAACGAAGAAACTTGGTGACGACTGGAATGTAATTTTCTTAAGTAAAGATGAATTTCGCATAGAAAGACTCAACGATAAAAAGAGTCCGAACGATGAATGTATTTTTAGGAAGATATAATAATTTAAAATGATTTGAAGAGCATTTATTTGGAGTGCTTTTTTTATTTCAACTAATTTGAATATTTACGTCTTAGCATTATTGTTTAAAATTTGTAGACATGTAGATTTTTTCTTCGGAGAATTTCTGCACCAATCGAATTCGCCAATTTTTGTTTTTCTTCATCCTCGGTCATCAGAAATAGATATCCAGCACCGTAACCTTTGTATTGATTTAGCTTGATAGAATCAATTTGATTTTTGTAAAATATTGACCATCCTTTTCTATTTAGGAATAGCAAACTACCGTTGAGACTTTCTTCTGGACCAATAATTACTTTGGAGGATAACGGGATGTTGAGCTTGATGATTTCAGTTAAATTTTTCTGTATAATTAAGGCAGCTCTACTCACATTATCTGGCTTAACATGGAATCGTTGGTCTAACTTCATGCGAGAGTAGTTTATGCCAACAATTGCAATAATGCTGAAGATTAACTTTATTACAATATGAACATAGCGATTATTTGTAATTGACCTTAATCCAATTATGCCATTGGCAAATAAAAAAATAACGAGGGGAGCGGCAATTAAAGCGTAGTAGTCGTGATCTTTGAATTGTTGATAAAAAAGCAGGGAAAAAGTGATAATTCCAATTAGAGAAAAAATAATTAATGTGCTGAAGATATTATCGATTTTGGAAAATCTTAGAGCTTGCAAAACAATCAAAACCAGTAATAAATGAAGCGTGGATGGTGCGAAATAGACAGTGTACCAAAATTCACTAATATAGCTCCAAACTAAATCGATTTCAGATGAACTTAACGCCCAAATGGGCAATGGTTTTGTGTTAAAAAGTGTTGATTGATTTATTGAATTGTACGCGAGTATATACCAATTCCACAGAAAAACTATCAAGACTGTTAATACACTATAAATAAAAGTCTTTAGTATTTTTTTACGTTGTTCCGAGTTGAGTTTTTTGAAAATAAAAGTGAACAACACAAGCCCTAAAATAGCAATGGGATGAATTAGATAAGTAATTTTTAAAAGTCCACTGAGCGCAAAGAAAAGGAAAGATAGAATTATGGATGTATTTTCATTTTTATTTTTAAATCGGTTGATATAATACCAACCGATAAAGCAGAAACCAAGTGCGGCTGTATCGGGTAAATAATTGAAAGAATAATAATTGAATACTGTGGAAGTAAACAAGAGCATAACCACCAAAAGAGCATAGATTTTGTCTTTTAGAATGTCCTGAAGTAACCGAAAGAGATAAAATATTCCCGTGTAGGCAATGAGCAAATTGATGAGCTTGAGTAGAAATATTTTTTGCCCAAAAACGTTAAAACTCAATGCAACTATGTAATATAAGATAGGAAATTCGCAGGCAGCTTTCCCTCCTTTGCTGCTGAGATCAAATAATTCTGGTTGAAAAAAAATATAACCGTTATTTGAATATCCATAGACAAAAGACAAGCTATCCACTTGACGAATGAAATGAATGCCTTTTGGTCCTAAAAAAAATTCACTTTGAAAACCCAGAAAGAAAAAAATGCCAATTAAAAGAAAAAGGAATGCGAGATTCACCTTGCGTACATCCCAATTCTCATTGTTACCTAGATTTTTTTTTAGCTGATTCATCAATTTTGTGAAATAGAGTTTTTAGCAATTTAAATCAAAATTTTGCTTTGTTTCCAACTTAGCTGATCAAGAGTTTTTGTTACAAAAAAATACTTCCCGATGTTTCAAAATTTCGTTCATATAATTACAGTTTTAATTCAATAAAAAACTTCTCCTCCTTTTTATTACCCGCACAATCTATTGCTAACAAAATTATTTCGTAAAAGCCCGCTGCGAGCTCTTCGATATCAAAATAGGCGTAATCTCCTTTAGACTCATATACTAGTGGAAACCATTTACCATTAATTTTCAATCCGTAGTTTGCCAATCCAGTTTGATAATCACCTAAACCCCAAACTAAACGGCTGGTTCTGGACTTGTAAATTACTCCTTTTGCATTACTTTTAACAATATTAGGCGACTTTTCATCAATTTGAATGCTAATTTCGCCGAAGTATGTTGATTTTGCTTCTAACCAACCGTCTATAAAATTTGTTTCAAGTGCCGACCAAGTTGAACCTTTTTTTACC
>JBDNIA010000383.1:0-2166 GCA_041688525.1 Crocinitomicaceae bacterium
TAAAATATAATTTTAAGCATTATGTTTTGTGGGCGCTTTTCAGGTTTATTCGTTTCGCGATTTATGGATGGATTATTTTTGGCGCGCTGAGTTAATTAGATTACCAGGTCCAAAAGAAATAATTGTGCACTGAAATTATCGAGGATCTGTATTCAATATCCCGAAATTATATCCGTCTGACCAACCTGAATCTAAGGGCAAAACTTTACGAGCTATTCCTTTTTGTGTCATCCCTGCTTTTTCGAGAACACGTATGGATCCTATGTTTTCGATTGCACAACCCGCCTCGATGCGGTGTAATTTTAGTTCATCAAAACAAAAATCAAGCACACAATTTACGGCTTCAGTTGCTAAACCTTTTCCCCAATAATCGAGATGGAACTTATACCATATTTCAGCTTTTTGTTGTTTCGTTCTAGCGAGAACTAAACCGAATAACCCAATAAAATCACCACTACCTATTTTTTCGATAGCAAATGTGTAGTTCAAAATAAACGTCCTTTTGTTGTCCTTCATCCTTTCTTTTAAAATGGATTTCGTGACTGAAATATTCGCCGGAATACCTAGAGTATTAAATTTTTCTACCTCTGGAATTGAGTTTAGTGCGTGTATGTCTGTCAAATCCGATTTTTTCATCAAGCGAAGCAACATGCGAGGGGAGGACAAAATTATTTGATTCATACAGACGAATGTTTACTCTCTTTATAATTTTTTAAATCTGGCCTATTTTTTAGAACAGATACTTTGAGCTAATTTACAAAATAAAGGATTGGTCCGTTTTCAAACCCACCAAAACGAAAGTTTCCCTATCTTTGCACAAAATTTTACATCCATGGCTTTAAAATGCGGTATTGTTGGTCTTCCAAATGTTGGTAAATCCACTCTGTTCAATTGTTTATCTAGTGCGAAAGCGCAAGCGGCAAATTTCCCTTTTTGTACAATTGAACCAAATATTGGTACGATATCAGTTCCAGATCCTCGTTTGGAGAAGTTAGAAAGCATGGTTAATCCTGAGCGAGTAGTTCCTACAACTATGGAAATAGTGGATATCGCAGGATTGGTAAAAGGTGCATCGAAAGGTGAAGGATTGGGAAATCAATTTTTGGCAAATATTCGTGAAACTGATGCGATTATTCATGTTGTTCGTTGTTTTACTGATGACAATATTATTCACGTTGATGGAAATGTAAACCCCGTTCGTGATAAAGAAGTAATTGATATAGAATTGCAATTGAAAGATTTGGAGTCTATTGAAAAGAGAATTGCTTCCTTGGCTCGTGTTTTAAAATCAGGTGATAAAGACATCTTGAAAGAAAATGACATTGCGCAGCGCATCAAATTACATTTAGAAGAAGGAAAATCCGTTCGCGCTATGGATTTGGATGAAAAGGAAATAGCAATTGTGAAAGGTTTTCATTTAATCACAGCAAAACCAGTTTTGTATTTGTGCAATGTGGAAGAAGCCGCAGTGAAAACAGGTAATGATTTTGTTGAACAATTGAAAGCCTCCGTAAAAGACGAAAATGCAGAGGTATTGGTGATCGGCGCAAAAATTGAAGCAGATATCAACGAATTAGATACATACGAAGAGCGCGAAATGTTCTTAGAAGAATTGGGCTTGGAAGAACCAGGTGTAAACCGATTGATTCGTCAAGCATATAGTCTTTTGAATCTGCAAACCTATTTCACGGCAGGTGTAAAAGAAGTTCGCGCTTGGACAATCGAAAAAGGAATGACAGCACCTCAAGCGGCTGGCGTTATCCATACAGATTTCGAAAAAGGATTTATCCGAGCTGAAGTGATGAAATACGAAGATTTCACAACTCTAGGCTCAGAAGCAGCAGTAAAAGAAGCCGGAAAATTCAAAGTTGAAGGAAAAGAATACATTGTTTGTGATGGCGATGTAATGCACTTTCGATTTAACGTATAGTCAATTAAGAATTACGTAATTGCGAATATGGGTTTTCCCGGTAATTCGTAATTCTTGGAATTGGAATTGTTTTAATTTCAACCAATTTTTCATTACATTCGTTAAGAAGGAGTAATCTAAATGATTTTGCCATGAAAAATTATACTAACCAAATTCTCAGTTTTTGTTTGTTTTTTTCTTTTTATACTTTTTCACAAGGGTTGCAATACGAGATTGGGATTAATGATTCATATAAA
>JBDNIA010000050.1:0-1987 GCA_041688525.1 Crocinitomicaceae bacterium
AATTATTTTTCTGATACAAATTTGCGGCTATAGTTTGACTCACGTGTTACGGCACGATTATATAATACTTAACCTTATGTTAATTCTGTGTTACTTAATTTTATAAGAAATAGTAGCAGTTACTGTGACTCCTTGTTTGAAAGAATTATAGATTCTATTCTCCGCTCTGTGTGCTACATAAAATTGATTTTGGGTACTGTTCAATAAGTTTTGTCCTCTGACGCTTAGCGACCATTTATCATTTTTATCCAATGATTTCGTAGCTTTCAAATTTAAACTATGAAAAGGCTGTTCATATACATCAGGAATAATCCCAACACCCACAACGGCTAAACGAGCACCTTGAACGTTATAACTTACATTAACAGAAAATCCGTTGTTCGCATTAATAAAAGTTGCAAAAGCATTTATTGAATAAGGAGATTGTCCAAACATAGGTCTGTATCTACTCACCACTTCATCTCCTCTTTTATTTGCAACACGCGTTTCGTATTCACTGACGATGTAGTCGCCTTTATTAATCATAACTTTCGTCATATCGATACGAGAAATGATATAGTTGTAATTTGCCCCAACTGTAAAGTTCAAATGTTGTTGGCTTTCTTTTTTAAATCCAATTGATTTTCTTGCTTCTAGTTCCAAACCATAGACTTCAGCTTCTCCAGCGTTAACCGGACGAACTTCATTTGGTGCTTGCTCATAGGTAGCAATTTCAATTGGGTTGTAGAATTTCTTGTAAAATAAACTTGCAGAAACCAATTCTGTTCTTCCAAAGAAGCGCTCCCATCTAAAATCAGCATTGTAAATTTTTGATTCTAACAAATCAATATTACCGTTAAATGTTCTACCTAAAATAGGATCGAAAATTTGAGCAATAGATTTTTCACGGAAAGATGGTCTCGCTACTGTTTTTGAAAACGAACCTCTGAAATTAGTTTGAGATTTTGACCCTTCTTTTTTGCTTTTCACTTTGTATAACAAATTTACGGACGGCAAAATGTCCAATTCATCAAGAACCTTCTGGTTGTTATATTTTACTGTACCAGCGTTATTTTGACCTGTATAAGTATTGTCTGCCTTTTCAGCTCTCACACCATATGTAGCTTTTAGATTGGACGTGATTGGCAAATCGTTCATCACATACAAAGCTGATACCATTTGAGTACCTACATATTGGTTAGACGGAACAATTTGCCCTTTTGCATAAACTCCTGAATTGTTATTTACTGACCAAATATTTTCATCTTGAAAATAAAAATTTGGATCGAGACTAGATTGATTAAAGTTTTTCAGCTCAAAGAAATAATCGTAAACCGAAAAGTCTCTTTTCTTGTAAACGTTAGCTGCACCAAAAGATAGAGTTGTTTTTAATGAATCGTTTAATTTGAAATCGTAACTAAAATTCAGTTTACTATTCATACTTTTTTCATCCAGGTTTCTAAATATTCTTCGGATTTGAGAACCAACAGCAGGATTCATTTCATAGGTAATCAATGAATCGCCAGAAGCATCAATTGCATGAACTTCTTCCAGAACAGTTGAACGCATATCAGGATCTGAAATCTTCGAATAAGTTGGAGCTAATGTCCAATTTATTTTCCAATTATTCAAGGTGTGATTCCCCTTTAGATTAACATTACTTACTTGTCGCTGGGTATATTGAATGTTTTTCTTAATCAATATTGCTTGATTTCCTTCAACGTTATTTTCGCGAACATTCGATGCTGTTGAAATTCCATTTTGCGTATGAAACATGCCTAAAGAAATCTTATTGTTCTTGTTTATATTCAATGATTGATTAAAAATACCCGTCCAAAGCACTTCATTCGTTGCGATTTTACCACTAGACACTCGAAACGTTTCCAACTCCGTTTCATTCTGATTCTGACTTCTGAAATAATTCCCAAAACTTGTCAGATCATTAAACGAATTATTATTTCTATAATTTAAAGCAAACACATATCCATAATCTTTATCTGATTTAAAG
>JBDNIA010000384.1:0-6004 GCA_041688525.1 Crocinitomicaceae bacterium
TATAAATCTTACTAGCGATTCGGCCCAGCAGACCCAACAGGGTTTCCACCAATCGGATCGGCAACATCACAAGTCCAACTAGCATCTGTTGCTTCACAGCACGTGTAGCCGCTTTCTTCGCCTTTCTCAGAAACTGTTTCACCATGAATTACACTTCCAGCATCATTCATGGTATCTCGATCGTAATAACCACCTAAAACGTTTTGTAAATTCAGTACTGTACTTTCTGAAAATCCAATAAAAACATTCTTTTTCATATTTTGTATTATTTAATTGATTCCACCTACTCTCCTAGTTTTCGGCATCCCTGCATTCCAACAACCAAAACCCCACAAAAAAACACTTTGATATTTTCAGGTTGGGCGCGCCTGTTTCATATTTACTAATTTGTTGCAACTATTAGCAAAACCAAATTACCAAAGAGACACCTATTAACAGTACATCTTTTCCGATAATTTATTACATTTAAGCGATAATTTATTTGGTTTATGAGCAAAAGCATCGGTTATAAAGTACGCAAGATTCGATAAATTAAGAACATACGCCAAGACTATATGGCAAATAAATTGTCAGTTTCCCAAAGCACGTATTCAGAAATGGAAAGTGGCAAAACAGCTATTTCAGAAGAAAAACTGAAAGAAATTGCAGAAATTTTGGAGGTGGCGCCGGAGATAATTGAAGGGTATTCGGATCAGATATTTTATAATTTGGGTACGCAATCAGGTCAATATAATGTCTTTCACATCACCAACACCGTAGAAAAATTTGATGAACTGTTCAACGCTTTACTCGAAGAGCAGAAAAAACAGCTAGAAACGATGGCGGAAGTAGCAAAGTTGAAGGATGCTTTGGTGAAGGCAATGAAAGGGGGTGTTTAAAATTTCTCATCAAGTTTAACAATTCTCAAAAAATCTAATTATCTAGATGCCAGCAAATATCTACAAATCATTCGGGCAAATTCGTGTATTCCGTCGTCACGAGGTCATGTTCCTGGCAAGAAATCCCATTAATCCAAACTATTGAAAACATCTTCAAATATTCAACTATTTAATATTGTTGATTTTGTAATTAATTCCCTATCTTTGCGCCCAAATTCAGAATTTAATTTTAAATAAGGCAATACATGTCAATTATTAAAGGAAAAATCGCTCAGGTAATCGGCCCAGTAGTCGATGTAAGCTTCGAAAAAGGAGTTTCATTACCAAATATCTTCGATGCATTAGTTGTTTACAAACAAGATGGAACGAAAGTTATCTTGGAGGTACAATCTCACATCGGTGAAAACAATATTCGTGCAATCTCAATGGATGCAACGGATGGTTTCACAAGGGGAATGGAAGTTACATCTACTGGTGATCCAATCAGAATGCCAATTGGCGAAAAAATCAAAGGACGTTTGTTCAACGTAGTTGGAGAAGCAATTGATGGAATCAACGAAGTGAGCAATGAAGGAGGTTTGTCTATTCACCGAGAAGCACCGAAATTTGAAGATTTATCTACAGCAACAGAAGTTTTATTTACGGGAATTAAAGTAATTGACTTGATTGAGCCATACGCAAAAGGTGGTAAAATTGGTTTGTTTGGTGGTGCTGGAGTAGGTAAAACAGTATTGATCCAAGAATTAATCAACAACATCGCGAAGGCTTATGAAGGTTTGTCTGTATTTGCAGGTGTTGGTGAGCGTACACGTGAAGGAAATGACCTTCTTCGTGAGATGTTGGAATCTGGAATTATCAAATACGGCGACGCTTTCATGAAGTCTATGGAAGAAGGCGGATGGGATTTGACAAAAATCGATTTAAAAGAATTAGAAAATTCAAAAGCAACATTTGTTTTCGGACAAATGAATGAGCCTCCTGGGGCACGTGCACGTGTTGCACTTTCTGGATTGACATTAGCTGAATATTACCGCGATGGTGATGGCGAAGGTCAAGGGAAAGATATCCTTTTCTTCGTTGATAATATCTTCCGTTTTACACAAGCAGGTTCTGAGGTGTCAGCACTTTTAGGACGTATGCCGTCGGCAGTAGGTTATCAACCAACTTTGGCAACAGAGATGGGTGCGATGCAAGAGCGTATCTCTTCAACAAAAAGAGGTTCTATTACATCTGTACAAGCGGTTTATGTACCTGCGGATGACCTTACCGATCCAGCTCCAGCGAACACATTTGCTCACTTGGATGCAACAACGGTATTGTCTCGTAAAATTGCAGAGTTAGGTATTTATCCAGCGGTAGATCCATTGGATTCAACATCACGTATTTTGACAGCGGAAATCGTTGGAGATGAGCATTACAATTGTGCACAACGTGTGAAGTTGACATTGCAGCGTTACAAAGAATTACAAGATATCATTGCGATTTTGGGTATGGATGAATTGTCTGAAGAAGACAAAATGATCGTACACAGAGCTCGTCGTGTTCAACGTTTCCTTTCTCAGCCGTTCCACGTAGCGGAGCAGTTTACAGGATTGAAAGGTGTTTTGGTTGATATTCAAGAAACTATTAAAGCATTTAATATGATTTTGGATGGTGAACTAGATAAATATCCTGAGGCAGCATTCAATTTGAAAGGTGGTTTGCAAGATGTAATTGAAGCAGGAGATAAAATGTTGGCAGGACTTAACGCTTAAAAGAAAATCGAAATGCATTTGGAAATTATAACACCAGAATCAAATATCTACTCAGGCGAAGCAATTGCGGTTCAATTGCCAGGGTTAGATGGTTCATTCCAAGTATTAAACAATCACGCACCTGTTATTTCGGCTTTGACGGCTGGAAAGGTGAAAATTGATTTGGCTAATGCTTTTGAACGTGAAGAAAAAACAAGTGAATTGATTCATCAGGATAAAAATAATGCGAAAGTTATTTATGTTGATATTAAAGGTGGTGTTATTGAAATGCTGAACAATAAAATAATTGTACTCGCTGAATAAGTAGGCAACACTCTTTGAAAGAGGGATTTGGGCTTCCATTTCCCTCTTTTTCGTTAAAGCTTGTTAAGGAAGAATTTTATTCTTTGAATGTACTAAGCTTTGTTTAATTTCGTTATCGAAAATAGTTGATGGATTTACACACGAAAATAGATTTGAAAAACACCCCTGAGCATATCGCCATAATAATGGATGGCAACGGACGTTGGGCTAAAAAACAAGGGCACATGCGTTTGCATGGTCATAATATTGGTGTTGAATCGGTTCGCGAAGTCCTGAAAGCAGCAAAAGAACTTAAAGTCAAATTCCTAACCCTATATGCTTTTTCAACTGAAAACTGGAATCGTCCCAAGGAAGAAGTAGACGGTTTGATGGATTTACTCGTGAGAACAATAGCCGGAGAAGCCGATGAATTAAACGAATCGGGTGTGCGAATGTTAGCGATTGGTGACATTGACGGTTTGCCAGGTGATTGTAATGTTGAACTTCTACAAGCCATAGAGAAAACAAAAAACAATACAGATATTTGTCTTGTCTTAGCTTTAAACTACAGCGCCCGCTCTGAAATGATCTCTGCGACAAAACAAATTGCCAAAAAGGTAAAAAGTGGTGAACTTCTAATAGACGAAATTACAGACGATTTATTTTCAGATTATTTAACAACAAAAGGAATTCCAGACCCAGAATTATTAATACGTACAAGCGGTGAGCATCGTATTAGTAATTTTTTGTTGTGGCAAATAGCATACAGCGAACTACATTTCACACCAGTGCTTTGGCCAGACTTCAAGAAAGAAGATTTATTCAAAGCAGTTATTGATTACCAATCCCGGGAAAGAAGGTTCGGAATGGTGTCCGAACAAATTTCAAAATCTCTATGATCAAGCAAATCCTGCTCACTGTAATATTAATTGCACTTTTTTCTTTTCCATTTTTCGCTCAGGATAGAGATAGTCTGAATCAATCGACGGCGGTAACTATTGGAGGTGGACTTGATATCGATTATAAAACACCGAAAGAATACGAAATAGGACCAATACGAATTGATGGAGCTGATAATTATGATCATAATTCTATTCGACTTATTGCGGGACTTCGTCAGGGACAAAAAATAACGGTGCCAGGAAATCAAGTCTCGAAAGCGATTCGTAATCTATACAAAGAAGAGTTATTCTCGAACATAGAAATTATTGCTGAGCAAGAAATTGCTGGAGTTCTATATATGTCGATTAAGCTCACACCTCGACCTAAATTATCCCGATTTAAGTTTAGAGGAGTTAATAAGCGTGAAGCAGATAAAATCAGAGAAGAGATTACATTGTTTTCTGGTAAAACGATAAGTGAAAATTTAGTTTACATAACAGAGAGCAAAATTAGAGGTTATTTTAGAGAAAAGGGATTTTACTCCGCAAATGTGAGAATTAATCGCCAAGTGGATACCCTAATAAATAATTCAGAAATCTTTTTCATCGATATCGATAAAGGAAGTAAAGTCAAAATACAAACAATAGAAATTGATGGTAATTCATCCATTACGGATTTCAAAGTAAAAATGGCAATGAAAGATACGAAAGAAAAAAAATTCTGGAGATTTTTCAAAAAATCCAAGTTCAGTCTTGCAGCTTATGAAAGAGACAAACAAGCTATTTTGTCTAAATTTAATTCAATTGGATTAAGAGATGCAGAAATAACTTACGATACAGTAATACAAATAGACAATAAGAATTTAGTTATCCAAATGACCATTTCTGAAGGAGAAAAATATTATTTTGGAAATGTCAATTGGATAGGAAATACAAAATATCGTTCATCCTATTTGGATACAGTCCTAGGCATTAAATATGGTGACGTTTACGACAAACCATTGTTAGATCAACGTTTAAACCAAAGTCAAGACGGTCGCGATATTACATCTCTGTATATGGATAGAGGTTATCTGTTTTTTCAGGTCATCCCTATTGAAACAAATGTTACGGACAATCATATCAACTATGAAATGCGCATTATGGAAGGCAAAGAGGCGCGCATCAAAAACATTATTGTTAAGGGTAATACGAAAACGAATGATTATGTGGTTCGTCGTGAAATCCGAACGAAACCGGGTGATTTGTTTAGCAAGAACGATATTATTCGGACACAGCGCGAATTAGCTCAGTTGGGATACTTTAACGACCAAGCGATACAGATTATTCCTTTGCCTAATCCGCAAGACGGAACAGTAGATATTGAATACATTGTTGAAGAAAAATCATCCGATCAGATTGAACTTTCCGGTGGTTATGGAGGAGTAGGAGCGAATGGAAATGGCTCTATTATTGGGACTTTAGGATTGACGTTCAATAATTTTTCTACAAAAAACTTCTTCAAAGCAGGTGCTTGGGCTCCACTTCCCTCTGGTGACGGTCAACGTTTATCAATTCGTGCTCAATCTAACGGTAGATTTTATCAGAGTTATAATTTTTCATTTACCGAGCCATGGTTAGGAGGGAAAAAGCCGAATTCATTTACTATGTATGCTAGCCATACTTTAATTAGTTCAACGGGGAACTTAAAAACAAACCCAACATTTCAAGGAGCTTCAATTACGGGCGTTGGTGTAGCTTTGGGAAGAAGAAAAAAAGTTCCAGATGATTTCTTTAGCGCAATGTATGAGCTCGGTTATCAGTACTATGATATTCGAAACTACAATGTATTTCCCGTATTTGCCAACGGTAAAGGTTATGCCAACGATATTAGTTTGAAATATACTTTGCAAAGAAGTTCAGTTAGCGCGCCAATATATCCTCAAGGAGGGTCGAATCTAACGTTTACAGCAAAAACGAGCGCTCCTTATTCTTTGTTTGATGGAATTTCAGATTATTCATCACAAACAGATCAACAAAAGAATAAATTTTTGGAGTATTACAAAGTGAAGTTTACTGGAGCTTGGTATTTCCCTTTAACGAAAGATAAAAAACTAGTCTTGTCGCCAAGAGTGGGGTTTGGATTTTTAGGGACTTATTCCCAAAGCAAAGGAGTTATTCCTGTAGAACGATTTACTTTAGGTGGATCTGGATTAACGGGTGTTGGACA
>JBDNIA010000385.1:0-2068 GCA_041688525.1 Crocinitomicaceae bacterium
GCCAGCTGGATTGTCAATAATTTGACTTAGTTTGTAGGTACGATAGGTAGGCTGACCCGGCCAAGTTTTAAATTCAGGCTTAGTACCCCACTCTAACAGCATCATACCACGGTCATCGTCTCCAGCATCTGCATAGTTGTGTGAGAACGCATTGCCGATATACCAAATATTTTTATTATTTTGCCGTTTATGGAAGTGTCCAGTAAACACATACTCTTGATTAACAAAATGTGTGCTTTGAATAGTTCCGTGATCGGGCATCTGTACCATGGCATTCATATAGAATGACGGTAGCTCTAAATGTCCAAACAGATATTTGCTTTTAATATCAGGAATAGTCTTCCATTCGTCACCTATCAGCCAAGGTATGATAGTTACATCGCCTTGTGTAAAGCGTTCTCTGATAGGAATGATGTTAGGAAACAAGCGCATAAACTCGATGGAGTTAATTTCTCGCTTGTCTTTATAGAATAGGTCGTGATTGCCTAGAATAAAATACACTTTCTCAAATGTCTTACTCAACAGTTCTAAGTTAGACAATGTGTAATTCATTGTACTAACATCAGTAGTTGAGCGATTGTGATGCCAGTCGCCTAGAAAGACACAGGTCTCTGCACCTTCCTCGATGGCAGTAGTACAGAACCACTTGACGAATTCCTCACAGTCAATGTTATGAGTCCTACTGCCGCTCTTAAGCCCAAAATGTATATCAGTGAAGCATGCTGCTTTTTTAAATAAGTTCATAGATTAATAATACACTCTCTAATGATAAAGGTCAATCTTCTTCAGTTATTTCAACAGTATCTTCTGGAGGATCAATGATATAAGTAGTAATGGTAACTTCGCCCGGAGCAGTAGCTGGATTAGCACTATTCTGCCTAGTCCAACTAGGATTCATTCCGTTCATTTCTAAAATATCATCTCGAATATTTTGATTACGTTTTTCAATGTTGATAATTCTTACAAAACTGTTGGTAACAGCCGCAGTGTAATAGGCAAACGGATTGTCTGATTTTGATTCATCAAACTGTAGACCAATTTGAGTCAGTTGTAGAATTGCCTGCCCACGCATTTCGTCATTGTACGTATATCCACGAACATTTCCACGAGTAGCATATCTTTCACACAGTTTAATCCACATGCGAGCCAGATCACTGGTAGTCTGTCCATGCGCCTTGCTGAAATGCCCAGTATTGAGATCGCCTTTCCAATGGCTTTTTCCTACGCATATCAGATTGTTATTATCATCAAATTTCCAATGTTGATAAGGAGGAAAGTTTACTTTCTCGTGACTGTCAGCAGTATTTTTGATAGTTTTCTTACGTCCTGGCGCAAGCGGAATATGTTCAAATGATATAACACGAAAAACTAAATCTAATTTTTTTATCTTTTTATAATCAACATCAAACTCTTTAGCAGGCATTTTTTTCCCAGCAGCGTGCATTGCAGCTTCATGCGCCCTCTTTGCCAATCTAGATGCTTGATTTCTCTTGGCTTCTGCAATAGTACGGATGTTAATTTTATCTAAATTAGGAACAATTAAGTCGTACTCGCTGTATTCTGGTTTAGTATATGAACTAAATGTGACCTTACTTAGATGTATTTCTCTTAATAAATCTTTGTTTGTTAGGTATTTTACCTTCGGTATGGTTGGTATCATTAATATAGAGTCTCCGTTAATACTAATATAATAGCACATTTTTACAAGAATAAATAGACTATATGACAAGGAAATTTGCCCAAAATGCCATTATCTATTAACCCGATCGCCCAATTGGTAGCAAGTGTATCACAAAGCATCACACAGGCCACAAACGAAGCACAGGCTGCATTACCTTCTGCAATTTCTGCACTGTCTAAACTAAATTTGGACAGTAAGATATCTGCGCTGTCCGGAGAATTAGGTTCAGGACTCAACGGGTTAACTGGCGATCTTAAAAATTTAGCTGGCCAAGCCACTGGTGCATTAGGCGGCATATCCGGTATGGGAAACAATGCTTCAACTGTACAAAGTACTGTAGGCGGTGCATTAAATTCGTTGCAATCAGTAGCTGGATCTACCAGTAAC
>JBDNIA010000386.1:0-4147 GCA_041688525.1 Crocinitomicaceae bacterium
GAAAAATGGTTGAATAAAAAGAGCAAGCAGCTGCATAACTACCTGCCAGACTTGGGTGACTTCCATCCGAAGCATACAATTGTAAACTTGGGTTATTTTGACGAATATAATGCCACAAAGCTCCAACTGGCGAAAGAACCGCTTGATTATCGATTGCCATTTGCTCGTAACGCAACCGAAGAAGACTGTCCATTCCATTGTAGGTGCAAACCGGTGGCCAACTTGAACAATTCTGCGCATCACCCGTTTCACGACCCCAAGTCATGTAAAACATAGTTTCGGCACAAGAGTTATATTCTCGAATGATACTATCTAAAATTGTTGCGTATGGAAAACAATCCGTTTGAACTTGTCCTATTGATAACGAAGGAAGTTGACTTTGTTCTTTTAGAACAACAAAATCCCAATTTCCAGCTTGAATTTTCTGAAGCGACGTTGCATTCGTTGAATGTCCATTGAAAGTATATCCACCCGGTGTATTGCTATCAAAAGACAAATTATCTCCAGCAGATGCTGCTAAATCAGCTATTAATTGTGGTAAATTATTCACATCTGTATAGCTATTACCGAGAAAAAGAACGTTTTTGGGCAATTGAGAATAAGTAAAATTTCCGGATAAGAGAACCGCAATAAACAGAATTTTTTTCATTTCATTTAATTTGCAATTATAAATGTAGACAATTGAAATAAGATGGAAGAACTTTAGAGAATTAAACAAGTAGTATTGAATAACTTTGATTAAAAATCTAAAATGGAATAAATTTAGGGTGTAACTTTGACTTCATGAAGAAGTTGTATCCAAGGCTCAAGAACAAGTATGTATTCACTGGAATATTGTTTGTTCTCTATGCTGTATTTTTAGATGATATGGATATTTTCTCCATGGTTCGACAAACAAGAATACTCAATCAGATTGAAACGACTCGAGAAGAAGTGAAAATAAAATTATCTGACACTGAAGCCAGTTTGAAAGACTTAAAAACAGTCGCTGGTAAAGAGCGTTATGCACGGGAGAATAAATTCTTTAAAAAAGACGACGAGGATATCTTTGTAATAACCTATGAATAAGCTCAAAAATCGTCAAGGTAGTTCGTGTTTTGGGTGAAAAAAGCATCCACATTTGAGTCTTGAAAAAAAATACCTGGAAAATAAAACAATATTATTTGCTGATAGGTGTAATTGTATTTGGCCATTTTCATGGCTCCTTCTTGACATAACCCAACACCATGTCCAAATCCACGCCCATTAATAACAACATAATCTCCCTCAGAATGGCAACTAAAATATGTTGATTTCAGATTGAACTTCATTCGAATATCGCGTAGAGGAATGCCAAGAGTTGGGGACACATAGAAGGCTAATCGATCATTTTGAGTAAAATCATAAAGCTGCAAACCAAAAATAGAATCCTCAACCGGATAATTGTAATCATTGACTAAAAAGCTGCTCCACTCCCCTTTTGGTATCTTTTTTGTCCAAGTGGCCTGTTTTGTATAGATACAAAATGTATCCTTAAAAGTACTTAAATACGGTACGGGCTTGTTCCAAATATATTCAGGAAGGCACGACTGTCCGCCACAATTGGCATGAAAATACGCATCGACATACTTTTCATTTTCATCAACTATAATAATGCCAGTAGTAGCCTTTACCGCCGAATCAATTTTAGGTGTAAAACGCATCATACTGTGATAGGCTTGGCAGTGAACATCATCGCACAATTCAAAACCTTCCGCTGCATGTTTACTTTGGTATTTAAGGGCGTACGTTCTACTCATAATAGCTTGAACTTCATAGTAAGCCAATTCTTTTTTACCACCACCTTCAGATTCAACTACACCAGCCAAATAATTATCAATATCTACAAGATTCACGACTCTTAAATTAGCGTTCATCGCCGTTATTTCAAAATCATCTTTGTATTTCCTGAGTTTCACTATTGGGCTCTTGGTATTGAGTGTAATAGAGCTATTTTGTTTGTTTTGAATAAGAAAAACCTTTTTAAAATCGCCTAGGGAGCTTGCACCTTTTTTCAGATTTAATTTTCCTGAAGCTGTAAAAGTGATGTCCACAAATTCATTTGGCAAAATAGAACCGAAATGCGTAGAATCGCCATAAATAGCATATGAACCTTTGTCGTAAGAAAAAAGAATTTTTTGAACAGAATATTTACGAAGTACACCGATACGTAATTGCTGTGCATCCAGACTTTGCCCAACAAATAAAACAAGAAATAGCAATACTATTCTCACACTCAAATATTTCGTTTACGATTTACCCTCTGCTAAAGTGATGAGAGTATTGCCTTGGCCACATCGCGACTGGCGCCTCCTCCACCTAATCGATTAATTAGTTCTTTGTATTTCAACGAAATTCTCTTTCTTTTGTTACCATTTGGTAAAATTTCTTTTAATTCTTTAAAGATATCTGTTGCATTACACTCATTTTGAATAAGTTCCCGAACTACTTCTTCATCCATTATCAAGTTTACCAAAGAAATATATTTGATATTTATCAGTCTTTTAGCAATTTGATACGACACAGGGTTTGCTTTATAACAAACGACTTGAGGCACTTCGAGCAATGCAGTCTCCAATGTTGCCGTTCCAGAAGTCACAAGAGCCGCAACAGACTGGTTTAAAAGGTTGTATGTTTGACCAAAAACAATATTTGTATTTTCAAAATTCTCACAAATTTCTAAATAAAATTCTTTTTCCAAAGAAGGCGCTCCAGCAATTATAAATTGATAATCCGGAAAATCCTTGCACGCCTCTAACATAATTGGAAGCTTCACTGAAACTTCTTGTTTTCTGCTACCCGGCAGTATTGCTATTATTTGTTGGTCGAATAATTTATTCTCAGCAATAAATACCTCTCTGCTTAATGCTTTCGTTTTAAATTTATCAACTTCATCGAGTAAAGGATGACCTAAATATTGGACGGCAAAGCTATGTTTTTTATAAAATTCCTTTTCAAAAGGAAGTATAACGAACATTTCATCCACACATGCTTTTATTTTTTTTACACGATTTTCTTTCCATGCCCAAACTTGCGGTGATACATAATAGTAGACTTTAATCCCATTTTTCTTTGCCCATTCCGCAATACGCAAATTGAATCCAGGATAATCTATTAGAATTAGAGCATCTGGTTTAAATTTCAAAATATCTGTTTTACAGAACCTCAAATTTGATGCAATAGTTCGAAGATTTGCAATAACCTCCCAAAAACCCATAAAAGCTAAATCTCTTATGTGTTTTGCCGGTTCACCCGCTAATTCTTTCATCCGGTCACCTCCCCAAAAACGAATTTTTAAACCAGGTGCCTGCGCCAACAACTCTTCTAGAAGATTGCTGCCGTGTAAATCACCAGAAGCTTCACCCGATATTATATAGAGCTTTTTTAACATACTTTTTTTTTAGAAGAAAAGGAAATATACGACAAGAGGTAAATAGAGAAATGTTCCAACAATTATCCCAGAAGCGAAATGATATTTCTCCTTGTTTAAAAATAAGTAAAACATTCCCAAATTAGATATTATGGCAAGCGTAACCATTTTGCTCATAACGTTGTTATCATTCCAAAATTTATACCATAATTGTTGAAAATAAAAGTTTTGGAACCAAGCCACGAGCGCAATTATGAAAGGTAAAAATAACACGGGAAGAAGCAAGCCAACTACAAGTCCGAAAGTATGATTAATGTTCCAATTTCTAAAATTCATAAATCCCATTTTCTAAGCACGTCCAAAGCTGTATATGCGGTTAAATCAAAGTGCGTTGGGACGATACTAACATATCCATTTTCCATGGCATTTAAATCCGTATCCACATCGCTTGACTGACATTCGAAATTACCTGTCAACCAGTAATAAGGTCGGCCAAATTGATCCATTCTTTTATCGAATCGATCTTCCCAAAACGCGTGCGCTTGTTTACAAATCTTTATTCCTCTAATTTTATCGATTTTACCTTTTGGAATGTTGACATTTAAACAAACGTGATCTGGGAGTTTTTTTTCCAATACAGTTTTAATAATTTTCTTTGCTATTTCCTTGGTTGCTGAAAAATCTGCATCTGCCGCAAAATCTTTTAGCGAAAATCCAATGGATGGAATATTTTCCATAGCGCCCTCAACAGCGGCAGAC
>JBDNIA010000387.1:0-9469 GCA_041688525.1 Crocinitomicaceae bacterium
CCGGCTTTATTAAATTGATTCGCTCGTAAACAATCGTTTTTCTCGTCTCATGTTTTAGCAACCAGATATACTCTAATCCAGCCGTCAGTCCGATTATTGAACCATTAATAACTGCCATTTCAGCAATGGAAATTTTGTTGCTCGCCAAGGAATTGATTACGGACAAACCTATTACCAAGAAAAGATAAGTCATCTCTTTGATATCGACAGTTCCTGTGCGGTAGCGAATAATACCAAAAATAGCAAACAAACCCAGCCCCATTCCCGTATCTATATCGAGTTTTTTTAAAGCAAAGCAAATGAAGAATGTTATCATTCCTATCAAATAATAGGTAAATAAATAGTCTTTCCGCTTCGTTTTTGGATAATATAAAAAACGAATCACCACTGTCAAAAAAAGCAAATTCATTGCTAACCTGAACAACAAAGTATATATATCATCATCATATAATACCCAATCAAAAAAATGTACCGCACTGTCCTTAGATAATTCCTTCATTTATTCTTTCTAATTTAATAAGTTTCTCTTTAAAAAAATTATGCTTTACCACCTTGTTATCATACAATTCCAATGTCCCAATACAGTATTTACTCAAACGATAAGGTTGAATTCCCATTCCACGCATAATCACGTTAAAAGGAGTTTTTCTATCAAATCGAGTTTGTTTTAATTCTGCAATTACCAATTTATCAAAATCGCGATTTCTACCTTCCCAATTAAACTTCAAATTGATATCCAAGGTCAATCTCTCTTGACGCTCAATATTCACCAAAGTAACTCGGTTGTATTCATTCCACATCGTTGGGTTAATATCCCCCAAATTAGTTACATTCTTAGCAAGGAATTCTTGCGATGTTTTAGGTAATTGATGCTGAAAATCTGCAATCTGAATTCGTTTCTTATTGACTCTGCCCTTCCAGCGATGTTTTACCTCTAAAAAGTAAAGTCCGCTTTCCACATAATTACGAATTCGAACTTTGAAACGGCTACTTTTACCGCGATGATGATCTGTATAAAAAGTAAACTTTTCATCATCAAAATAGAGACTTTTGTATGTCGGCAAACGCACTCCATTGATTTCCAAAATTCTAAAATCTGAAACTAATTGAGGCAGCAATTCATCTAATTTATTCAATGGAAATGCATACTTGGTATCTACTCGGTCCATCAATTTAACTTGATCCATTTCATTTAAATGAATAGGGTCAAATTGTTGGAGAAGCGATACTAAAGTTGGCATACGAAGCCAAAGTTAATTTAATGAATGAATCTGGCAATAGGACAAGTAATATGAAATTCATATTCCTTTAACAATTAGATAGCATTCAAAAAACCGTTACGCTAATAACTATTTGATTTTAAAACTGTGTATTTTCCAATTCCAGCGCTTATACTTAAGCTTATAGGTCGGAAAAGCATGGAATTGATTGACCAAAGACTTAATTTTTGCTTTTCCACCAAAATCTTTTCGGTAAAAAAGGAAGAGCCTTGAAATAATTAACAACTTCTTTTCGTGATTTATATCTGTTTCTAATCGCAAGAAATCTCTCTCGCCTTCTCGCAGTTCTATTTCTATATTTGCTTCGGTTAAAACATGAATCATCGGACAACTCACCGCACCACAATTCAATTGAAAATGTAGACGAGCATCCAAAACATCGCACATCCATTTCTTGGTTACTGAATTTAAATAGCTACCCGAAAGATAACCCAAGGCTTGCTTCAATTTATTCCTGCGCAAAATGCCATGTTCAATTTCATCTAAGGAAACTTGTTGACTAGCAATCTTAAAAATTTTCTTAGAAAAAATAGATTTATCTACAGTTTCGTTTTGCATATTCTTGAGCTCAATCTGCATTAATGCGTTGTATAGATTAACCCAAACAATCAGTTTTTCCGTATTAGATAAGTATTCTAAAGTTGTATTTTCAAGCTTTTCAAAAGAGCAGTAAAAGCTACTAAAATCAATTTCAAATCTCAAAACTGCCTTTAAAAATTCAGTGCTTTCTTGCACTACTGTATTGGTCATGGAACATTTATCTTTAGAGGTGATTTTGGACTTTTTTTTACCAGAAAAGAGAATTTCCATTTTACATCGGTTAATTTCTCGCGTACAAGCAAAAATTAGATGTATTATTCACTACTTCCTTACAAGCCCATAAATGTAAGTATTGTATTTTAGGTACTTGACTTTGCGCACGCATCACTAAAATCGATAACAAACCTTTTCTGACCTTTCACAAAGGAAGACTTCACTTTCTTCAAACAGAAACAAATCAATCCAGCATGCGCAACTGGATAAAGAATCATAACATTACTGCCTAATCCAGAAGAGACAGAAGATGAATTAATCAATCTTTGTGTTTCCAAGATTGAAAGTCCAACAAATAAAGTCACGTGGAAAATTTACAGCCTAATTCCAATTATGAAAAAGTATCCAAAGTTATTTTCTGAAATAAATACTTTTTTAGATCTTCTTTCCGAAGATAAATAAGCCTATTTTCATTCGATTTCTACAAATTTAAAAAAAATCACTGCTAAATTTATATTATTATTATACTGAAAATGAATAATTTAAATATTTATTTTCAAAATTATAGTACTATGTATTACAACATACAATCTAAAACATATATCTTTGTAAAAAACAATAACAATGAACGCAGAGAATACGCAAGCGCAAATGCGAAAAGGAATTTTGGAATATTGTATTCTTTCCATCTTAAAAAAGAAAGAAGCCTACCCATCCGAAATATTAGAATCTTTAAAAATAGCAAAACTTATTGTCGTTGAGGGCACACTTTACCCTTTGCTCACACGACTAAAAAATATGGAATTACTCGGTTACCGCTGGGAGGAATCGACAAGTGGACCGCCTAGAAAATATTATAGTTTAACAGATGAAGGAAAAGCCTTTCACAAAGAATTAACGGTAACATGGAGCGAACTGAGCTCGGCTGTAAATCAACTAAGCAAATAAAATTATGAAAAAGACAATATCTATACACATCAAAGGCATCAATTTTTTAATTGAAGAAAATGCTTACGAATTATTGAAGGATTATCTGAAACGTTTAGAGGACAAATTGAGTTCTGTAAACGGCAAAGAAGAAATTCTTGAAGATATAGAATTACGCGTGGTCGAATTGTTCACCAACCGTCTGAGTAATCGAAAAGAAGTAATCGAAGAACTAGATGTTCGCCAAACGATTGAGACGCTTGGTGAGCCGGAGCAGTTCTTGGAAGATGAGTCAACCAACGAAAGTAATTCTAATCAGAAAAATGAAAACGACAACCAAGAAAATACTTCCTATCAATCATCGGAAAAAAGGTTGTACAGAAACATAGAAAATGCCAGCATAGCCGGTGTTTGCTCTGGTTTAGCACAATACTTTAAGATGGATGTTATAATTGTACGTATCCTATTTGTTCTCTTTACGCTGGCGGCGGGTTTTGGCGTTCCATTGTATATCATTTTGTGGGTCGTACTTCCCTCAGCGCATACACACATTGATCGTTTGCGTATGCAAGGTCGCCCTATAACAGTGGAAAATGTTCGGGAAGAAGTGGAAATGGCAGCGAAACGCATGTCGAGAAATTCTCAAAATTTTGCTTCAAAAATACACCGTGAAAGTGTTTTACAAAAGTCCTTTCGTACTGTAGGACAAATTATTTCTAAAGGATTTGGTGGATTCTTGCTTTTCCTCGGTGTCGCTGCAAGTATTGCTTTCGTCATTATTGTTATTGGACAATTGGGTTCAACTCCAGTTAAAACAGCTGATGGTTATTTGGGTTTATACAACTTTGGTTTGTTGTTTTTCGAAGATCCAGAACAACTAAATTGGTTGTGGGTTTCGGCTGGTGCAATTTCTATAGTCGGGATTATTTGGCTTATCGCTACAGGAACTCGTTTGCTCTTTAACCTTCGTTTTCCTTGGTACAAATACTTATCACGAAGTGTTTTTTTATTTGCAATCATTGGTGTTGTTCTTGTCTTTTATTTCGGCTCAATGGTAGCTAGAGAATATACAATAGAAAAGTCAATTGAAACTGACACTATGGTTAGTACAGAGTCATTAACAATTCAAACGAAGGATGATGATTACAACGTAAATAACTATCGCCACAATGGTTACAATCGACGTAATGGTAGAAATTACTGGTTGTTGATTACGAAAAAAGGAATTGAGGAACGTGGTGTTCGCATTTACTATGAAGAGTCTCCAGATTCACTTTATCATATTATTGAAGAAAGAATAGCTTCAAGTCGCAATGATAGGGATGCATTAAGACGAGCGAAAAACATTCAATTTAAAATAACGCAAAACGGATCGACGTATTCCATCCCGAATACTTTTCATTTCCCTGAAGCCGATAAAATTCGCAACCAACGCGTGCACGTTTATATTCAAGTCCCTAAAGGAAAATCGGTAAAAGTAAATGATGAATTCAAATATCCTACTAGTGATGAAGACGTTTGGGAAGAAGAACCGGTATCTGAAAGTGTGACTATTTCTTTATAAAACGTACGCTGTAGATTTCATTTCCGTTTTCAAATTGAATCTGATACGTACCAGTGTTTAATTTCGACATCTCAATTGAATACCTATAACTTGAAACAGTTTCGGAAATTATCGTTCGACCGAGCAACTATTTATTATTGTACGGAATATTCTAAACTTTTGACGAACCATATTGAATGTTGGCGTGCTTTATAATTGAATCAAAAATAGTCGTGATATAGCGAGATGTATCAAATTGCGACTGAACATTCGTCAATGAAAACAGCAAAGTGAATAGCATTAAGAATTTCATTTGCTGGTAGTTTGAAATAAAAATAGAGGAAATTTTAATTAGAAACAAGATGATTCAATTTTTAGCTATCTATAAAAATAGAAATGAATATCTTTGCATGAAATCATTCTAATATAAGGAGCAACACGAAGTGAATTTTGTAATTGTCGACATAGAAACCACCGGAGGAAGTCCGAAAAGTTCAAAAATTACTGAAATTGCAATCTACAAACATGATGGTTACAAGGTAATAGACGAATATTCGACTTTATTAGATCCAGAAATGGATATTCCACCATTCATTACTAACCTCACGGGAATTTCAAATAGAATGGTTGAAGGTGCGCCTAAATTCTTTGAGGTTGCTAAAAAAATAGTTGAATTTACGGAAGACTGTGTTTTTGTCGCCCACAACGTCGGTTTCGACTATGGCATAATTCGTCACGAATTTAGAACCTTAGGTTTTGATTACCGTCGTCCACATTTATGCACCGTTCGCGCAAGTCGTTTTATAATTCCTGGTCACGAATCGTATTCTCTAGGGAAATTAACAAGGGCACTTGGCTTCGTAATTGAAAATAGGCATCGCGCCGGTGGAGACGCTTTGGCAACAGCAAATCTATTTACACTTTTACACGAAACAAACCTCAAAGGGATTAAACAATTCATTCAAGAAGACATTAATCCTGCGGTTCTTCATCCAAACTTGAATATTGATGAATTGGATAATTTACCGACCAAAACTGGCGTCTATAAATTCTACGACGAAAATAATATTCTCATTTACATAGGCAAAAGTATTAATATTAAAAAACGTGTAGACCAGCATTTACGCAATACAAAAACAAAAAAAGGTCTCGAAATGCGGGATGCTATTTCGCGAATTGAACACGAATTAACAGGTTCAGAAGTAATAGCTTTGCTTCAAGAATCGATATTGATTAAACAATACCGTCCACGATTTAACCACATGCTAAAGAAAAGTAAATTTCCTTACGGTCTTTACGATTATATCGACGACAGCGGTTACGTGAGAATGTATATTGGTCAAAGTTCGAAAATTCAGGATCATCCAATAGCCGCTTTTACGACGAAACGCGAGGGCGTTGAACTTCTTTCTCGATGGACTGAAAAATACGAACTTTGTCAGAAACTCAATGACTTGTATCCAACCAAATCAGCTTGCTTTCACCACAGTATCAAAAAATGCAACGGAGCCTGTGTTGGTGAAGAAAAAGTGGAAGAATACAATACTCGAGCTACGAAAATGGTTGATGATTTGAACCTAAACGGTGAATCCTTTTACATCATAGAAAACGGTCGCCAGAAAAACGAAAAATCACTAATTCTAATCGAGAACGGCACTTTAGTTGGCTTTGGATATGCGCCTTATTTCTTTAACAAGCAACCGCAATTCAAATGGAAACGATTTATTGAATTGTATCAAGAAGATAGAGATGCAAAAACGATAATCAGTGGTTATTTGAGAAAAATCTCTAGCGCTAATTTAGTTCGCATTTAAAATCAAAATTCTTTATCAAAATCATCTGATAAAGATTTACTACCCTAATATATTCATGAATTTTGTTACTTATTTGAGCTGTTGGCCAAAAGCCCAAAGCTGAAAATAAAATCATTCCAATAGCCAAGAACCATAAACCATCTGACAAAAAAAAACCGACAATCAAAAGATCGTCGGTTTTTCAAAAAATTACTTTTTTAAAAGTTTACGCTTTGATTTTCTTCGTTAAATCAATCAACAATGGCGTTGCGATACATAAACTTGAATAAGTTCCTACACCAACACCTACCATCAATGCAAAGATGAATCCTTTAATTGCTGCTCCACCGAATAAGAAAATTACTAACAACACAACGAACGTTGTCATGGAAGTATTGATTGTTCTCGATAATGTAGAGTTCAATGATTCGTTGATTTGCTCCGTATGTGAAGTATCTGATTTTTTAAATTTCAAATTCTCTCTAATTCTATCAAAAACAATTACCGTATCGTTAATCGAGTAACCAATTACCGTCAAAATCGCTGCGATAAACGCTTGATCAATATCCATATTGAAAGGCAAGATTCCATGAAATATCGCGAAACAAGCCAACACTAGAATCACATCGTGAAGCATCGCTAAAATTGCGCCAGTTGAAAACTGCCATGTTCCAAATCGCATTAATATGTATGCAAAAATGATAATCATTGCCAAAATTACCGCAATAGTTGATGATGTTTTCAACTCGCCGGATATAGTTGGAGATACTGCTCTAGATTCTTGGATTTCGTAAGCTCCCAATTTAGATTTACAAGCAGCCAAACCTTTTTCTAATTTTTCTTTCACTTCATTTGAAGCAGACTCGTCACCCAATTTGTAGTTGGTTGTGATTTCTAAGAAATAATTGTTTGTTTTCGTTTTTAAATCTATTGAAGCTGTTTTCCGGTTATCTGTAAATTCTTTTCCTAAGTTTTTACGAACAAATTCAATTTCATTTTTCGCTGATTTCTCAAACTTAACGCCAAATGTACGTCCTCCTGAGAACTCAACGCTTGGACTCAAACCTCTTACAACGAGAGATACAATTCCGATCGCGACAAGGATGCCAGATAGAGCGTAGAATTTCTTTCTATTTCCAACAAAGTCAAAATTCAAATTCTTAAATGCACCTTTTGTCCATTTCGTTTCAAACTCAACTGTTTTGCCTTTATCTAACATTCTATTGATAATCAAACGAGAGATTACCAAGGCTGCGAATACTGAAGTGAAAATACCTATGATCAAGGTTGTAGCAAAAGATTCAATTGGACCTGAACCAAACACTTTTAATACTATAGCTGTCAGCAAAGTTGTAACGTTCGCATCAATGATAGAATACAAAGCTTTTTGGTAACCCGTATCGATAGCTAATTTCAAATCTTTCCCTGCAGCTTGCTCTTCTCGAATACGTTCGAAGATTAGTACGTTTGCATCAACAGCCATACCAATTGTTAAAACTATACCTGCTATACCCGCCAAGGTTAATACTGCTCCAAAAGAAGCTAACGTTCCAAATATAAATAAGATGTTCGCAAACAAAGCGATATCAGCAATTAAACCTGCTTTTCCATAGTAGAAGAACATATATACAAATACCAAAAGCAGAGCAAATCCAAATGAATACAAACCTGATTTCGTGTTTTCGGCACCAATTGTTGGCCCTACTTTTGTCTGCTCTTTAATAACACACGGCGCTGGCAGCGCTCCACCGTTTAACAATCCCGACAAGTCATTTGCTTCTTCTACAGAAAAGCTTCCTGAAATTTGTGTTCTACCACCGTTAATTGCTTCGTTAACTCTCGGCGCGCTATACACAACGTTGTCCATAGAAATCGCAACCAAACGATCTTTATTGTCAGCCGTCATTTGTGCCCATTTGTCTGCACCTTCTTCATTCATCTCCAAGTCAACAGTGACTAGCGCTGAAGTTTGATCAAAACCAGTCGATGCTGTTTTTATATCAGCTCCACCGACTAATGCTTTTCCATTTTCTGGCATACGAACAGCGTACAATACGTAAGCAATTTCTTTTGAACCTGAATTAATTTGTTCTGGCTCAGCTCCCCACATAAATCTCAAATCTTCAGGGAAAGCAGACATTACGTCATCACGACGTAGAACTTTATCTACAGCTGGTTTGTCTTCTAATGCAACCGTTCCAATTGTATAACCACCACTATTTTTAACCAATTCGCCTAAACCCTTAGAACCTCCTTTGTCAACTTTTCCACTTGTCAAAGCATCTAATTCTGAGATTGTATCATTAGAAACTTGAGTTGAATCTGTTGCTTCTTCTAGTTCTTCAATTGAAACTTCAGGACTACGAGAAATATCACTCGCTAATTTCCATTGAGAAGCAACTTCATTTCCTTGGTAAGTTTCGAAGAATTGTAGGTTGGCAGTAGATTGCAATTTACTTGCAACTGTTGCCTCATCTTGAACGCCTGGTAATTCAATATACAAGCGATTATTTGCAGGATCTTTTTGAATGTTTGGTTGCGCAACTCCGAATTGGTTAATCCGACGGTTCATAATTTGCTCAACTCCATCCATTGAACTAGAAACCTTCTCATTAAAAAATGCGATTACATCTTCGTCCGTTGAATTTTTTCCTAGGCCTTCAATATCTGAAATCGACAAGGATTTAACAATTTTCTGACCTTTGTTAATTCTCTTGTATTCTTTCGCAAAAATCGTAACGAAGTCGCCACCTTCTTTCGAATAAATTAGTTTTGCGCTTTCATAAGGACGTTTAAATGTTAAGTCTCGTGGATTTCTCGCAAAACTTTGAACCAATTCTGGAATTGAGATTTCCAATGTTACTGACATGCCACCAACTAAATCCAAACCAAAAGCCAAACTTCTCTTTTTGACTTCAGAGAAAGTTGATCCCAAAACTGGATATACTGATTTTTCAGATTTTGCTCTTAAAATTTGATTAATGAAAGCTGCTTTTGCTAACTCTTCGCCTTCGGGCTTATTAAAATCTACTTGAGTACCATTTGGCAAATAAGCCATATTTCCAGTTTTCACTGCTTCGGCTTTCAACTCTTCAACTTTACTTATTGCCTCTTTGTCGGCTTTGTTCTCAACTGAATTTGAAACCCAAGTAAACGACAGCTGATAAAGACAA
>JBDNIA010000388.1:0-4533 GCA_041688525.1 Crocinitomicaceae bacterium
CGAATCAATCAAGATTTGTTGGTTGAGGCTTTTAATTTGCAGGATGAACTTGTGGCAACTTTCACAATGATGCTCTCCTTAAAAGTCAAGTAGATTTTTCCTTTTATATTTGCAGAAAAATCGAGATATGCGTTGGATTAATCCGCGAGAATTACAAGCACTCCAAAATACCGAGTCAACTATTTTAATTGTTGATATTCGTGAGACTTATGAAACGAAAATTTGTAAAATACCATCCCTACATATTCCTATGGCGGAAATAAAATTTCGGTGTAATGAAATTCCGACGGAAAAAATACTGGTTATAATGTGTAAATCAGGAAAAAGAGCTGAAGCAACAGCAAACTTTATGGAATGTGAGTTGGGCTTTAAAGATTTATATATTTTGGATGGCGGAATTATGAATTGGATTGCAGAAATCGATACACATTTAGAAATATATTAATGGAACAAGAAAGATCTTGGCCTCAAAAAGGCTTATTGGCATTGAAAGGAGTAGCTATGGGTGCAGCGGACGTTGTGCCTGGAGTTTCAGGAGGAACTATAGCCTTCATCACTGGAATTTATGAAGAATTAATTTCGAGTATCAATGAAATCAATTTAGGAGCAATTAAAGTTCTACGAAAAGAGGGTTTTGTATCTTTTTGGAAACACATTAATGGAACATTCTTTATATTGCTATTCTCGGGAATAGCTTTTAGTGTTTTGAGTTTGGCGAAAATTGTTCTCTATTTACTAGAAACACATCCGGTGTTAATTTGGAGTTTCTTTTTTGGATTAATTATAGCAAGTACCATATTGGTTGGTAAGACAATTTCTAAATGGAGTAACCCTATTATCACCTTTTTTACGCTTGGTACTCTCCTTGCATTATATATTTCGTCAATTCAAACGGTTGCATCAGTTGACGCAACATGGTATATATTTCTGAGTGGATGTATTGCCATCTGCGCTATGATTTTACCCGGAATTTCAGGTTCATTTATTCTCGTTTTACTTGGAAGTTACCATGTTATACTTGGCGCTCTTGAAAGCCGCCAGTTGGGAATAATTGCTGTATTTATGGCGGGTTGTTTGGTTGGAATTTTGTCTTTTGCTCGACTTTTAAAATATCTTTTTGCCAAATTTAAAGAAGTGACGATTGCTGTTTTAACCGGATTTATGTTAGGCTCTTTATATAAAGTTTGGCCCTGGAAAATTAATATTGGTTCAGCTCCGTTGGTTATTCACTCCAATGGAAAAGAAGATTGGATGACGAGAAATGTTCTGCCTAGCGGATTTGAGGGAAACCCGCAAGTTCTTGTGGCAATTCTTTGTATGGTTTTTGGCTTGGCGCTAGTGCTAGTTCTTGAGAAAATTGGTAAAAAATACGCATGAGAATATTTGGACTAATCGGCAAATCATTAACGCATTCCTTTTCAAAAGGTTTTTTCGCGAAACTCTTCGAAAAAGAAAATATTGACGCGGAATACAGAAATTTTGAATTAGAAGATATTGCTGAGATCAAGGGTCTATTTGCAGGGCAAAAGAATTTATCTGGACTGAGTGTAACCGTTCCATATAAAGTAGCAGTGATTCCGTTTTTAGATGAACTTTCTCGCGAAGCTAAAGCTATTGGAGCTGTTAATACAATTGTAATTCAAGATAATAAAACAATTGGGCACAATACAGACGCTTTTGGCTTTCAGCAATCCATAAAACCTTTTTTGACCTTGCAACACGAACGAGTTTTGATTCTGGGGACAGGTGGAGCTTCGAAAGCTATTGCGTATGTATTAAAAAAAATTGGGTTAGACGTTTTATACGCAAGCAGAAACCCAAAGAGTGATAATGAATTTCGCTACGATGAGATCAATATTCACATGGTGAAGGCTTGTAAATTAATTGTGAATTGCACGCCTGTAGGAACTTTTCCTAATGTTAATGAATGTCCTCAATTTCCATTTGAATTTCTTACGGAAGAACATTTAGTTGTTGACTTAATTTATAACCCCGAAAAAACAGTTTTCCTCCAGAAAGCGCAAGAAAATGGCGCGACAATACTCAATGGCAAAGCGATGTTAGAGCAGCAAGCGTTGAAGGCTTGGGAATTGTGGAATGGAAAATGACTTTATTTTCTGTGAATATAGCTGCCTGAATTATATTTTGAATAATCTTGTGTGTCGATTTAGGTTTAGTAATATCCCAAGCTCAACATTCTATTCAGTGAAATATTCCTGCTGAAAGTGGGAGAACGCAAAAGTCTCAGCTGATGAGTACTAAATTCGTACAGGGCTAAAGTTTCTGCGAACAAAAATATAGTCCATTAGCTTCGGTCTATATAGCGCGAAAGCGCCCTATTAATTTATTTGGCGACATTATCTAGTCGGTCGACAGCCATTGTGTTGTTTAACCCGAAATTTTTTGATTTTGCATAATCTAGAAGTATTTGAAGGTTATTCCCAGTTACTTCAGGACAATACAAATTTTGTTGAGCAGAAATTTCTTTTAAGTTGTCTGTGTTAAAATCCATTTTTCCCTGAGTAATGTAGGGAGTAAAAACATTGCCAATAGTTTTGTAATAAAAACTTTCTAGAGAATTTAAATTTTCAGGAATAGTTTCAACTAAATCGTATCCAGTAATATTGAAAAGTTCAAATATTTTTTTTATTGCCATGGCATTATTTGTTTCCTGATTATTTACCAGATGAAAATAATCTCCTTTGAGGTTTTGTTTACACACTTGGTAAAGCATTTTTGCGACAAAATCAACGGGAACGAGATTTAAACCTGTAGTAGTATTAAGTGCAATTCTCAAATTGACATTAACATTTTTGTCATAGACGGCATCAATAATGGCGCTTTCATCTTTAGTTTTCCATTTAAGAAAAAAATATGCCCAACCATAAATTGTATCAAACTTACATATTTCTCCTTTTTTGTTTTCAATTAGTTTACCTACAATTATAGATGGTCGAAAGATTCTACATCGAACACCTGTAAGTTCTTGGTATTCTTTTACGAGTAATTCTCCCTGTAATTTTGTCTTCTCGTAATGATTTCGAAACGACTGATTTATGTTTGTGTAATCTGGCAAAATATCACCATACGTCTTTCCGCATGCGTAAGCAGAACTTACGTAACAGAATTCTGCGATAGTTAAAAATTTACAGAGTTCTAGTATTTGAGCAGTTCCTGCTACATTTTGTTGATTCAGAGTTTCGATTACTTTAGGCTCATTTCCAAAGTTTGTACTTGCAGCAATATGAAGAAAATACGTGATTGACCTCCCTAAAAGTTTTTGACGCTCTGTTTCAGAAATAATTTTTTCGCAAGACAAGTTTACCTCAATATAGCTTATACTTGTTTCAAAAAACCAGTCAAATTCGAGATGTTTTTGAGTGTCAACGGATAAATAATTAATTCCTTCACTAAAAAATATCGTCTCGATACGGTTTTTTAAACTTTGACTTTTGGAAGATCTGCCCAAAATAACAAATTCAATATTGTTTAAGTTGTTCAGATTATCTTTAATGATTTCGAAGAACACATTTCGCCCAAGTAGCCCTGTGACTCCAGTAATGGCATATATTTTTTTCTGCATTTTTTCTTTATTTCACTTGTCGCAATGGATTTTGGTATGCACCGTGGTTGCAAATATTCACGTAACGATAATTGTTGTGCGAATTTCGGTTTCAGATAGAATTAAATTTAACAAAATCAATTTAGATTCTAGATACACAAAAAAAAGCCTTCTCGATTGATCAAGAAGGCTTCTGTCTTTTGTGCTTTCTATTTTTATGCCAATACTTCAGCGACTAAATCTGCTGCTTCCTGCAATAATACTGCTGAGTGCACATTTAATCCTGAATTATCGATTAATTCTTTCGCTTCAACAGCGTTTGTTCCTTGCAAACGAACGATTAAGGGCACAGGAATACTTCCCATGTTCTTGTAGGCATCTACAACACCTTGGGCAACACGATCACAACGAACGATTCCGCCAAAGATGTTAATTAAGATTGCTTTCACGTTTTTATCTTTTAAGATAATATGGAATGCTTTTTCAACACGCTCTGCGTTTGCAGTGCCGCCTACGTCCAAGAAGTTAGCAGGGCTGCCACCAGACAATTTTATGATGTCCATAGTTGCCATTGCCAAACCAGCTCCGTTAACCATGCAACCAACGTTTCCGTCTAGTTTTACGAAGTTCAATCCAGCTGCGTCTGCCTCAACTTCAGTTGGATCTTCTTCAGAAGTGTCCCGCATTGCTGCATAATCTGGGTGACGGAACAAAGCGTTACCGTCTAAAGTTACTTTCGCATCAACTGCTATGATTTTGTTGTCTGATGTTTTCAAAACAGGGTTGATTTCGAACATTGCAGCGTCACATCCCACATAAGCAGAATACAAAGCAGAAATGAATTTCGTCATTTGTTTGAACGCCTCACCACTCAAACCTAAGTTAAAAGCAATTTTTCTTGTTTGAAAACCTTGTAAACCTACACGTGGGTCAATTACTTCTTTGTGAATGAGATGCGGAGTATGTTCAGC
>JBDNIA010000389.1:0-2211 GCA_041688525.1 Crocinitomicaceae bacterium
ATTGGTGTTTATGTTATACCAATGAATGGAAACTCATGGAGTTTGTACAATGCCGGTTTGGCAAATATGTCTGTGAAAGAAATGGAAATCAATTATGGCTCCAACACACTTCGTGCCGCAACTTGGGGTCGTGGAATGTGGGAATATGTCTTGAAAGATAGAGTGAATTATCCCGCAATCTTGACAACAGAAATCACCAATCCTCCAACTTTGGTTGAACCAAAAGAAGACGTTGATCAGTATATCACCTCTATGATTTCTTATGGAGAAACCTTGTCAAGTGTGTACGTAAAATGGTCGATTAATACGCCAAGTTTAAGTAACAAAATCTCCATGAACAACATTGTGGACAGTACATGGAAAAGTAGTGCCCCAATTCCTGATTTCCCTTTGGGAACGCGAGTTTATTTTAAAGTATTTGCTGTAGGTTCAACTGGTGACACAACAGAAACATACAAATTTACGTACGAAGTTCAATTCAATCCAAACTTGGGTTTAGGCAAATTGAGCAAAGATCTCATTTTTCTATTCCCCAATCCAAATACGGGGAAATTCATTATCGATTTAGGTAAGAAAATGAATGAAGTACACGTGAGTATTCTAGCTTTGGATGGTAAAAAAGTCTGGGAAAACAACTTCACAAATGCTTCAAAAATTGATTGCAAATTAGACCTGAAAAAAGGAAATTACTTTGTGGTTGTTCAGTCAGAAGGAGTAAATGCTGTTAAGACGGTGGTGATTGAGTAATGCGTCCGATTTCTCGAAATTAAACGAGCAAAAAGAGTTTAGGAGTCTGCCGTTTTCGAGACGCTATTTTGTAATTATCTTTTCCAACAGAGATTTGGTAGCAGCGATATATTCTTCATGAAATAATTGGGAGAGTCGATGATTTTATGAGATTAATTATAAGTTCCTCTTTTTCTGAACAGGTTGTGATATAGTGTAACTTATAAAAATACTTATTTCAAAAAATTAGATCTAAATCATCCCTAGTGTTAATTTTATTAGAGTTATATTTTTTTGAAAGTTATGTTTATTGTATATCTACAAGTAAGAAAAAATGAAAATATAATTATCATCACAAAAAGAACATTCACAGGCTTAGAAGAAGGAAGTAAAAAAAAAGGACATAATTGTGCTAAAAAGGCTGATAAATTGACATATTTTGTTGAATTTTCATCGGCATGGTTTGTTGACAATGCAAAAGATGCATCTAGTTAAACTAGTTGTGAAGACATCGCCAACTTTTATAAATAGCCGAACATACTTGTTGCTATTAAGCTGGTGAATAATTCTCGTAAAATTTTCTTTATTTTCTTTGAGGATTTTTAATTTTAATTTCGCTGAGCATTGAACCACCGGTTAATTTCTCATTCCCTTCAAATTGGAAAACGTCTATGTAACTCGTTTTTTGAGAGTCACAAGATGTTAAAATTAAAACTAAAAAAACGAAGAAGATGATACTTTCTATTTATTTTTTGGTTTGTGCTAATATTAACTTTTTAAAAAACAATAATGTTTTGAACTAGATGTCAAGTCAAATGCCTGCTTTGATATCCGGCTAGGAGAAAATCGAATTGTTCGTTATTAACGATTGAATATTCACCGTTATAAGTATTAGAAAAATGGTTAAAGGAAATACAACATTGTGATAGTGATATTTTTAATTGATTTTTTTTTTCCAAATGGTCTGTTAAAATCACGAATTTGATTAGGCTTTTCTTATTTTGTCTTCCAAATAATTTAAGTACAGTCTTCCATTGCCCAAAAATAGTTGCTTGAAACCAATTAACAGGATCTTAATTCATTTCTCAATCCTAACTGCGTTTGGCGCCCTTATTTTTATATCGCAAAATCAAGTAAAGTACGCCAAAGAATAAACCTGCCAAATGTAGCCAATTACCTAAAGGGTCGAGCGTATTTGTAGTTTTCAAAATGATTCCCGCTAGCATTAAAATAAAGCTAGTATTTAATAAGACGTTTTTATTCATATATACTATGGTAAAGGATTTTTCAATAACGAATATACAGTTTTTTTCAATTCAGGAAAAATGCAAAGATCATTCTTTTATCAAACGTAAGGTCATGAACGTATCGTATCGATTAATTTTTATGGTGTATATACCTATGGCTTCAGAAGATAAATCAATTTCTATTGTATTTGAATTCAACTTGTTAAAGTCAATATTGATTTGTTGATCAAGAGAGTTA
>JBDNIA010000390.1:0-6153 GCA_041688525.1 Crocinitomicaceae bacterium
CAGGATCAACAAAGGTTGTTAAGATTGAAAATTTCGCCAGCACCTTCATGTCGTCAACGAGTGCCGAGCGCATATCGCAAGGTTATTTATTTGAAAGCCCAGATTTTGGAACCGTTAAAGGGAAATTCACGAATGACGCCGAAAACTTAATGCTTTATCCTTTCGCTTTAAACAATCAAGTAATTGATATTTTTAGTGGAAATCTAAGTTTTGCTTACCAAAATATTCCGCAAAACCCAAGCTGTACTGGAAATTCTACGGTAAAGTACGATGGATTTGGAACGCTAGTACAAGTGAACAACATTGCCGTTTCAAATGTGTCTAGAATTCATATTATCGACACCACATTTGCAAGTATTCCATTTATAGGTAATACGAATGTAATTCGCGACCAGTACGAATACTATGATTTAACCAACTCAAACAAAACACCTATTTTTATTCACTCACATGTTAAAATTGAGGCTGGCTTTCCAGAACCATTATTGGAAATAAAATTGGTGCTGTCAGCGGTTCCCGGAAATGCCTTGGCGGGTATCGAAAACAAGACCAATACAAGTATTAAAGTATTTCCGAATCCAGCGAAAAATAATTTTTCAATTTCAGGTATTTCATCAGAAGCTCAGGCTGTGCTAATAGATTTGAGTGGTAGAAGAACAGTATTGAATCGTATCAATACAAACCATTACGATGTTTCTGACTTCGCAGCAGGTGTTTATCTCTTGAAAATTACAAACCAAGGCAAGTCATCTACACAGCGATTAATTGTAGAATAACCGAAATAAAAAATTTCGAAAAGGTTCATCTTTTATGGGTTGAACCTTTTTTTGTGACCAATTTTAAATCCGTTGTTCCAATAAATTAATAATTTTATATGGCTCATTCCCATTCAAGAAATGGTGTTAATTTTGTGAACTATAGAATTTATAAATGAAGCATTTTACATTTCTCTTATTTCTTTTTTTTGTTAAATCAGTTGCTGCTCAAGATTATCCTCTCTTAACAGCTGAAGAAAGAGCCTACTTATTTCACATCGTTAAAAAGAGTCCAATACTCGATAATAATATTGGTCGATTTTTTGATTATAGAGGTCCAAATATTAAACATTTAAATGGTGAAGTTCATTTTGATTCCATCGAAGAAATCATAATTAATCAACCTGAGATACTGATCATCCGAAGTGAAGAAATTGCCAAATCACCACTCGGACTTATTGCCGAAGCTGCCAATAAAATGGCCATTTGGGAATTAAACAAAGCCTTGTTGGAATCTCGCAAAAGTAACGATGAAAAGAACGATCATTTTCAAAGAGAATACCAAATATTCGTATCACTATTAACTGGACAAATGCCCATTGCTGCATTTAAAACCAGAGGAGATTCACTGGTTTTACATCCCAAATTGGAGAATGTTTTTAATCCAAGTCTATCGCTGGATGATAAAAAAGCGATGTTGCAATCGTTCCGCTATTTGGATCAAGAAGATGCCTTGCAAGTGTTAAAAGCATTGAATTTCGCGACAAATACATATGTTGAAAATCGTTCGAACGAAATTTATTTGGCTTTGGGTGGAAAAGCAACAATCTTCAAAAATATTTTAATTGCGGCAGGCGACGGAAGCAATACGACCGGTCTTCTCGAAGAACGTGAGAAGGACGAAAAAGGACGTTGGAACCGAGGTTTACCAAAAGCCATTGGCCTGTTTCCTTACGATTTGACTTTGGAAGAAAAAAGTACAGAGAAGAAAAAGAAAGCAACGACCATAGAACCGAATCGAGCCCCGGTTCGAGACTTCGAAACGGTTGGAAATTATCGTATGACCAATATTCATTTTGATGTTTGGGGTTACAACGCCGAAAAGCAAACGACGGTAGTTATAGAAAAAAATGGAAAGACCTATCGTTTGTTCGGTTCAGGTGCAACTCGTTTTTTATCTCCAGATTCCTCTTTTGCTGGAAAAGGAACCTACCAAAGTCTCATTGATGATTTAGAAAAAAAGAAAATCGTTGATCTAGAAGAAATGATTTACGGCAAGAAAGGGTTCGACTACTGGATTGCTTTCAATGAAAAGAAAAAAGTGGAAACGACTTTGAAAATTGAAAAATCTGAAAAGAAATACAATGATATGGGCTATACGACTGTTAAAACCAGTAAAAATGTATCCCGAAAAGTTCGAAAACAGAAACGTAAAAATAAAATCTTAAGCGATTATCAGCCAAAAACGTACGCCAATAAAAAGCAAAAAGCACAAGGTCAAGGCGAAATTATCTTTTTATATGAAAAACGTGCCGCCTACATAGCCAAGGTTAAAGAATTGGTAGCTCAGAAAGAAGAGGCTTTCGTTCTACTTAGCTCCTATCAGACGCGACTAGATGGATTTAAGATGAAGTTTGGACTAAATCCCGTTTCCTTTGCTCAAAAAGACGGATTGTTCATCTTTAAAGATTCAACGACTTTCAATATGAATACACAAGAGTTTATTTTTCCTGCAACAGCGGATACCATTCCGTTCCAAGTCCGGTTACTTGCCATTCCCTACTCCAGTTTATCTGAAGAAGTGGACGAAGTGATGTTGCACATCAATTTAGTTGATGCCGTACCCAGAGTTGATGCTCGATTACAGCTAAAAATGAACGACCTTTTTTTCTCAGATTCTTATGTTCTAAAAGAAAATATTTTAGCGCAAAAAGATAGCATTGCCCTGCGTTTGTTTTTTGAAGGCTTACTGAATAAAAAAGTTGATTTTGAAATGATTTTGAGAGGAAATGGCATTGGAAAAAAAGTTGGAAACAAGGTGCAAAAAGCTTCTCCGCAAAATGAAGAAATGAGCTATCCCGGAAACAATGATGCAGAGAAATTAAAGAGTAAAATGGACAGCAGTTACGCCGATTTACGTTTGTCTGAAGTATACATCAACATGGGAAATCAAATAATTTTAGAAATCAATTCATACACAGACCCTATCGTTTCCAATCTACAATTAAAAAATGCTGAATTACGAGAACAAATGATGAAAAATAGTTGGTCGAAAAACCAGATTCTAAGTGCTTTGCGCACCGAAAGCATATTGCGAAAACTAAAAGACGAAATAAATGTTCTCGCTGGTCAATATCTATCGCGCACCGAAGCTAAAATTGTTATCGATCGCTTTAACAAGGAAATTCAAAAAACTAAAATCAGCGTCGGAAATAGTTCCTTGAAAACACATTTTTAAGTGAAAGCGTGTTGAGCTAAAGGAATAACTTCAAATCAGAAGGCTATTTTCTTTCAGAAAAAAACTCATCTTTAAAATTTAACAAATAAACCTTTCCCGTGGCACGCGTAAGCGCAGTGTACAACCATCGAAAATATCCTTGATCCAACATTTCTTCGGTTAAATAACCTTGATCTACAAATACGTTTTCCCATTGTCCACCCTGCGATTTGTGACAAGTTACGGCATATGCATATTTGACTTGCAAAGCATTAAAATACGGATTCTTCAAAATCTTTTCGTAGCGTTTTCGTTTGTTGTGCTCATCTAAATAGTCTTGTTCTACAGCAAAAAATAATTTTTTCATCTCCTCACGCGGCAAATTTGGACCTTCAACTTCCAAAGTGTCCAACAACACTAATATATCGCGCTCCACTTCTTGAGGATAATCGACAAACTGCACAGTAACTTCTGCGAAACGAAAACCGTACAACTCTTCTCGGCGGATAACTCGTTTAACGATCAACATTTCACCATTTGCAATAAAACCGATTGAAGAATCGTCTGACAGCCAGAAATAGTTGTTTTTCACGGCCATCAGTAAATCGCCGGAACACAATTCCTCTTCATAATCGAAAATAGCAGAGCGGATTAATTGATTATATGCATTTGCTCTTTTATTAGAACGCGTTATAAGTATGGTCTCGTCTAAACCGACTTGATTATAAGAATTTTCAATCCTCTCTTGGATTTCATCGCCAGGTAGGCGAATCAAATCGCCTTTTTCTTCCAGATGAAATTGCGGGAATTCATTTTCTTCGGCTGACCGCAATGCCGTCGCATTCAATAAAACACTTGAACCTTCGCCTTGTCGAACGACTTGAGAAAGTTTAACTTCTGTTATCGTACATTTTGGAAAGTGTTGTTGTAAATATTGAATATTTAGCGCAGGTGAAAAATCAGCTCCGACTGGCGGCAGCTGACCTTCATCGCCTAATAATATTAGCTTACATCCCTCTCCAGAGTAAACATATTCCATTAAATCTTCCAAAAGATTTTGTCCACTAACTTGCCCATCATTTTGAATGGTATAATCGCCAATCATAGAGGCTTCATCTACTATAAACAGTGTATTCTTATATAAATTAGGCATGAGGGAAACTCTGTTTGCACCATCTGCCGTAACTGCTCGTCGGTAAATAGATTTGTGAATGGTCAAGGCGATTTGATTGGATTTACCCGCCAAAACTTTTGCTGCTCGACCTGTTGGTGCCAATAATTTCACTCTGGCTTTGGCTTCTCTGAGTGATTTTACAAATGCCCCGAGAAGCGTCGTTTTACCAGTTCCAGCAAATCCTTTTATTATAAAGAGAGGATTTGCGTCATACACAAAAATAAATTGCGTAAGTCTTTTCATCAGAACTTCCTGATCAGCAGTTGGTTGTTGACCGAAATATTCTGAAAAAACACTGAAAAACGTTCCTTTATCCAAAACTATGTATTTGAATTCCAAAGGTAATTGAAAAAAGAACGGGAAAACTATTGAGTAAAAGGTTTAAAAAAACTATTCAATGCCCATCCGTACAATCTAAAAAATTGTAGTTTTGTCTAGAAATTATAAAAAAAGTAAAATGACAAATGATCTTTCCCTTCTTTTAAAGAAATATTCAGTATCGGCTTTGTTCATACTCCTGGCCATAGCGATGCTAATTCTAGGTTTGCAAAGCAAACAAGATGCTACCTACATTATTTCAACTATCATGATGTTTGTGGCGGGAGTTTTGAGCTTATTGTACAGTTCAGGGAAAATCTCATCAAAATTACTATCCGCACTAGGTTTAGGAGCAGGCGTATTGGCTGTACTGACTATAGCACTTTCTTATCGCTCTGTTTCTGATTCTGTGGCGCATCAAAACAAATACGCCAAATGTGTAAAAGAATCGGAAACAAATTTACGTGATATTCGCTCGTCTCAAAAAGCATATGCCGAAATTAATGGGAAATATGCAGCAACTTGGGATGAACTAATTGACTTTATTAAAAATGGCAAAGTACCTTTCGTGAAAGCGGAAGGCGTTGTCCCTAGTCGTAAAATAGATGAAAAGGAAAGAGCTATTCTCTACGGTGACAACCGCGCGATTGATGTTAACATGTCTGAAGTTGAGGCTGTCAAGTTAGCACGTGGGGCCAATCCAGCTGACGATTTGAAAAACTTCAAACGGGATACAATTATGGTGAGTTTTCTGGATTCTAAATTCAAAAACAAATCCGCTATCGATTCCAGAGTTAAAGCAGGATTCGGAGCATTCAATCCTGACAAATTACCAATCATTCCAATTTCTCAAGGTAAAAAATGGAAATTAGAAGTTGCTGACTCGGTTCTAATGGGTGAAGATTTCTTTCCCGCAATACGCGTTTCTGGTTTATTGCCAATTGCTCGAATTAAAGGGACAACAGCAGATGAAATATCCTTTGGGAAGTTGACAACAAACGACACTTCAGGTTCTTGGGAGCAATAAAAAAATGCCAAAAAAACAACTAATTGTTGATATTGACCGGGATTCAGTTCGCTTTACACGACTGGACGGTATTTCGGTAGAACAACAATTTCATTTTGAATTCAAAGACAAAACAGACTTCGGATACAAAAATCAGTTGGACTTATTTTTAGCGAAAACTGATTTCCGCAGTATGGATTGGGACGAATACAGTTTATCGTGGTTCAGCGAAAAATCCACGCTCCTTCCTTTCTCAATTTACAATGAAACCAACCCAATCAAAGTTTTTGAATTGGCTTACGGAAAAGGAACAAGCGATGACGACATCGATTTCAATAGAATTCCTGAGTTTTCAGTTACCAATATCTATGAAATTCCGCTATGGGTTAAGTCTTTCTTTGTTATGCGTTTTCCACGAATAATCATGCAACACGAAGGCAGTCACGCGATTCGCGGATTGATA
>JBDNIA010000391.1:0-17400 GCA_041688525.1 Crocinitomicaceae bacterium
AAAAAAGAACTGTGGCCGCACTGTGTGAATCTTGATGTAGATGACACAGGAATTAAAATTGACAATGTTGAGATATGGTTAGGCAAACACTTAGGGTCATTTAAGGATCAGTGGAATGCTGTCTATTATTATAACAGCACCAACTTTTATTTTAAAGAAGGCAAAGATGCTACCTTGTTTGCCCTGAGGTGGTCATGAAATTTCGAGCCAAGGTGTCGGCAAGCCCTATGAGCCGCGATTGGGAACAACGCCTTGCCTGGTGCAGAAGCACATTTGGATCTGAGTCGCATGACCTATGGATGCCCAAGCATTGTTACGAGTTTAGATTTACCAACGAACAAGATTTGGCATTTTATCTATTGAGGTGGGCATGAAAGTTATAGAACGCAGCAACTATCCGGTTCAGATTGATTATTTCTTCAGTGAAGATAGAGATGCCACTTGGTTTACTCTACGATGGAGCGGGACATGATAATCAAGGTCCCTACTCACAGTCAGTTCAACTACGAAGTGTTGATTCACAAGGATCAGCACCAAGATGCTATGAAGTGGTGCGAGGAACAATTTGACACACGGTGGCAGGCGGTGGGCAATAGAGCCGGCATCTGGTGTGTATTCTGGGCTGGGAGAGATCATTTTGATCAGTATAGATTTTGTTTTGTGTATGAACAGGATTATGTATGGTTCCTGTTGAGGTGGAGTTCATGAAGTATAAAGGCAAGTGTGGTGGCATGTCACAGCAACAATGGGACGAACGTGTTGCATGGTGCGTACAGACTTTTGGACCTATGAGTCACTCAAGATGGTTTCCTAAACCTATATTTGAAATTCGCTTCGAACACGAAAAAGATCACATGTTGTACACTCTAAGATGGAGCTCATGAAATATAAACTAGTCAACGGCGAAGTTAGAGAAAAATATAAGCTACACGAATTTACTATGGGTGATATAGATGATATTGAAACTAGCTACTACAACTGCAAATGGCAACAGACTCCTGCGGGTAAATTCTGTATGGAAAAAGCCACAGAAATAACTTATCACACAATGCTCGATCACAATGTATCCGGATACCGTGTGGTTATCACAGGATATCTTAGTGGCAAACAAGCCACGTTCTGGGCTCTTAAAAAGAGTTGACATTGTAGCCTCTCGGCTATATAATAGTAACATAAACAGCAATAGGAGAGTTAGCATGGCAAAAAGCGTTGGTATTAAAATTCCAAAGAAAAAGGCCCGTTCGGCACCAGTAGTTAGACGTGGTGCAAAAGTCACGGGTCCAAGCTGGGAAGGTTGCGAAAATTGGAGCGGGTATGATTATCATGTTTTCCAGCGTCATTCTAAATCGTTTTACTATGACAACTATAAGTCCGCTGATTTAGAACCTGATTGCTGGGCGTGGATGAAAGAAAACGATTACACTGCTGAACAGATTAAATGTGCTCGTGCAGCTAAAGGTGCAGACAGCATTAGTGTTAATACTGCTATCTTGTGTAAATTGTTGCGCACTGGAATGATGGATCTTAATCCAAAGCATGCTGTACACTGGGATAGTTTGGCAGGCACAATAGGCCAAATGACGCCTGTAAGTGAGTATATTAAAAGAGTGCTAGAAAAAACAATCGTAGGCGGTGCTAAAGAAGTTGCTAAAGCAAAGCTAGACGAAAAAGCAAGTTCTAAAGTATATGTTCCCACTATCCAAGAGCGTATTACAGACCAAGCGCGAGCAACTGCTGAGCCAATTGAAGAATGGTTAGAAGGCTTTATTACAAACAAACCAGGCTTTGATCCAACAGGGTTTAACTTTAAAACACATTTTAGCAAAGCTGGTACTACGCAAGCACATGCTCGTAAGATGAAAACATTCTTTGAAAAAGAACTGTTAGATTTTGAAGAACTGGATCGTATGCCCACAGCTGGCCAGTTGAAAAAGATGGATGAGCTAGAAACAGACATGTGGGCACAGCTTAAAGAAGGCTACGCACATCTTAAGAAATCAGATATTGCAAAGTATACTAGTGCTATTGAAAATTTAATGCAAGCACTTGAGTATATCATTGATGCAGCCAAAGCAACTCGTGCTCCGCGTATTGCCAAACCTAAGAGTGCTGATAAACTTGTTAGTAAGCTGAAGTTTTTGAAGTTGGACGACAAGTATAAACTTGCAAGTGTTAATCCTACAGACGTTGTAGGAGCAAACGAACTTTGGACATTTAATGTTAAGACTCGCAAGCTGGGCAAGTATGTTGCAACTAACATTGATCCAACTGGAATGGGACGCGGTACCAGTGGCTTGCAGGTTAAAGGCACTACTATTACAGGGTTTAACGAAGAACTTAGTATTCAAAAGACATTGCGCAAGCCAGATGAACAACTTAAAGCGTTCAAGGCAGCTGGCAAAGTAGCGTTGCGTACATTCCTTGATAACATTAGTGCAGTAGATACTAGGATGAATGGACGTATTAACATCGATACTATCTTGCTTAAAGTATCATAATCTATAACTCATTGTGATAAATACTGTAACAGCAGGGATTTATCACAATGAGCGATATGGAAAATAAACTAATAGAAATGAGAAATGGCTTTGCTGCCGTAAGTGCAGCGGTAGAAGCAATATCTAAACAGCCTGCACCAAAGCCTGAAATACTTGATAGACAATTATCAGGTAATAAGATTAACGGTGGAACAATTACTAATTTTGCAAGTACTGGTATTAAAGATACTGCAACTGCACCAACGTTACTTGTTGGTAACGATGGCGTTACTGTTACAGTATTGCGTGTTAACACTATTGTTAACCCACTAACCATTGAAGGTAGTTTAACTGTTAAGGGTGAAATTACTGCAACTAAATTACACGTAGATGAGATTAGTGCTGATGTAAGAAACGAAAGAACAGGTCCTTTAGAATTCAAAGCAGAAGGTGGTAACATCTATAGCAAAGGATTAATTTGGACAGGTGCTGGAAATACTAGACAGTTAACTATGCAAGGCAGTCCGGACAGATTGTTTAGTAGTGAAACAATTGATGTTTCTAAAGGTAAGGAATATCGTATTGCTAATCAAACTGTAATAAGCGAAGACAGTATTGGGTTAGGAATTGTTAACAGTAATCTACAACGTGTAGGTACATTAGATTCGTTACGTGTTGCTGGCGCAGTCACCATCGACGAACATATCTTCTATGATGCTGATAGTATGCGTTTAGGATTAGGAATCAGTAGCCCAAATGGTGCATTTAGTATTGCTAGTTTAGACCACGAATTTTTAATTGATGCAACTGATGACTACCGATTTAAAATTGGTACTTGGACTACTAGTGGATTAGACATTGTTACTGACGATACCAAACGCATTAGTATTGAACCAAGTGGCGATGTTATATTTGCATCTAAAGCAGTGTTTAATGGTAAGATTGGTGTAGGTGTTAAAAACTTTGCAAGTGACGCCGACATTACTACTGCTGGACCAATACGCATGCAGGGTAAGAAATTTGAAGTAGGTACAAGCACACCAACTTCAGGTTCATACGCATTGGGTGATGTTGTTTGGAATAGTAGTCCAAAACCAACAGGATACGTAGGATGGATTTGTATTAGAGAAGGTACCCCAGGCGAATGGAAGCCCTTCGGCCAAATAAGTGCTTAATTAAAAGCACATTATTACACACAGTGTAGCGTCTATAAATACTTTATGGACGATAAAAAGAATCAAATTATTACTGAACAGGTAGAACGCTGGGACTTATACGCACGGTTAACTCCCACAGCATTCCTGCTGAGTAGTATAATACTAATAATATTTGATATTATTGATTTTGAAACTGCATTCTACGTAGGGTTGGTTGGATTTGCAATAACTGCTGTAGTATGGTGGTGGTGGGCAATCTTCACTATCAAGTACTTGATAACCACACTAAATAGAGCAAGTAAAAATCTACAAGAAGTTAATCAAGAAGTAAAAGCTATTACCCAAGAAGTGAAAAGCATTAGAGATGAATCTTAACAACTACGCATTAATAAAAGCAGCCACTAACATCATCAGTGGCTTTAGTATGGTAACACTAATTGTATTAGGAGTTGCCTATATGAGTTTTAAGAATTCTTTTGTATATCAAGACGTACAAATTCAAATTATTAATAATCCTGTTACAGGTGATAAAGATATTGAGTTTGCTATGATAGGATCAAAACGACACGACTGTGCAAGTACTAGAGTCTACGGAACTGCATACAGTGAAGATAATCGTGCTATAATTTTAGATCGCTTTTCAAAACAGTATATATACAATACGACCCCGGGTGATGCAATACCCAACAGCTGGAGCTTAGTAAAGCCTAAAGAGATAATTCCGGGGATGTATCGTGTGAGCATAACAGGCGAGTTTGTTTGCACTTACATAGTTTTTAAACAAGAAAAAATCCAATCCTACGATAACATATTGCTTATAGTAAAGTAAATATATATATGTATGTATTCGGCAATGGCGAAAGTCGCACCTCCATAAACATTGATGATTTAAGTGGCACCAAAATAGGATGCAATGCAATCTATCGCGACTATGCTGTGGATCATTTAGTGAGTGTTGATCGTAGAATGGTTAACGAAGCAATTGACAATGGTATAAACGATTATGCACTAGTATACACTAGAGAAGATTGGGTAGGTCATTACAACCAATTTAAACGGATTCGAGCTGTTCCAAAACTTCCCTATAACGGAACCGAAAGATGGGACGAGCCCTTTCAATGGGGCAGCGGACCTTACGCTGTATTGCTGGCTGCGAAGCTGTGTAAGGGCCCTACAGTGCGTTTAATAGGCTTTGACTTGTACAGCCCTACGCAAACTGTAAACAACGTGTACAAGGGCACTAGCAACTACGACGATGCAAACAAACGAGCAGTTGATCCTAGGTATTGGATACATCAAATTGGAATGGTGTTTAAATGCTATCCAAAAGTTAGTTTTGTTATACATAATGATGCGTTTGAATTACCAAACGCCTGGAAATATTCTAACGTAATGGTTGACAAGATAAGTAGTTTGTAATATAATGTATATTGTAAGAGGACTTGGTGTTCGTTCCCTCTATAAATATTCCGCACACTCCATTAACCTAGGAGTATAAAATGGCTTACTATTCAACAAAAACATACGGACATCAGATCGGGCTTAGTGCAGTGTTCCGTCAACCTAACGCAGAACATTCACACTGTCATTTGCTACATGGTTACAGTTTGGCATTTAAATTTACATTTGGTTGTAAAGAATTAGATAACAAAAACTGGGCAGTAGACTTTGGCGGGCTAAAACCTTTGAAGGCTTGGCTTGAAAATAGTTTTGATCACAAGACTGTAATTGATCGAGAAGATCCGTTCTTGTATAAATTTTCAGAACTTGAAGCAATGGGATTAGCAGAAGTTGTAGTAATGGACGGCGTAGGTGTAGAGAAGTTTGCAGAACATGCATGGCGTTTTGCAGATGCATTGGTTAAAGAAATGTCCGGTGGACGTTGCTGGTGTGAATCAGCAGAGTGTTCAGAGCATGGTGCTAACTCAGCAATCTACACACCTTTTGAAGTTCAAAAGATATTATTTGCAAATGGCTAAGATTGACAAGAGTCAATATTCCAAAGAGGAATGGCGCAGAATAAAAGAACAACGTAAGCAGGAAAAAGAAGCTAAACATCAATCTATTCCTGTTGAAATTGTTACAGTTCCTGCTCCGGTAACAGAAAATAAATTCTTTGTGCTATGCTTAAAACATGGCACAAAGTATTCTGCTGATTATGTTAATCGTTTGTACAATATGGTTAAACGTAATTGTAGAATAGATTACGAATTTGTGTGCATGACTGAAGATGCAAACGGATTAGATTCAAATATAAAAGTAATATCATTGCCCAAGGGATTATCAGGCTGGTGGTACAAGCCCTACATGTTTTCAAATGATCTCCCAATAAAGGGTACTATACTTTACATTGATCTAGATGTTGTAATTGCAAGTAATATAGATAAACTGTTTACCTATCAACCAAACCATTGGTGTACAATACGAGACTTTACTAGAGCAATGCGGCCTAAATGGCCAAAATATAACAGCAGTGTTATACGATTTAAAACTGGACAATTAAGTCATGTTTGGGAAGAATTTGATAAAGACAGAGTCAACATTCAGCGTAGACTGTTTGGTGATCAGGATTGGCTGTACGAAGCAACTAGAAGTCAGCAAGCAATGCTTTATCCAGATAGTTGGATATTAAGTTGGAAATGGGAAGTTCGAAAAACAAAAGAATTTTCGCCAGGCGGAACAAAAGGCAATCGTATATTGAAAACAATTGAAAATGTTACTCCAAGAGTAGAATGTTGCATAGCAGTATTCCACGGAGATCCTCAACCACATAATTGCGAAGATTCATGGGTGGTAGACAATTGGAGATAGTATGCTACTAGGCGTAATTGATGTTAAACACTACACAGACACACTGTTTAGAATACGTGTTGAACGGCCGTCAACATACAGATTTACAGCAGGTGAGTTTGTAATGATAAGTATGGAAGGTACACCTAAACGGGCATACAGTATATCAAGCGGACCGTACGATGACTGGATTGAATTTTACAGTATCAAAGTACCAAATGGCCCACTTACTAGCAAGTTACAAAATATACAAGTAGGCGATATGCTAGAAGTGGGAGAGAAACCAACTGGCACATTATTGCTTGCTAACTTAGAACTAGGCGGGCACTTAGTAATGATGGCAAGTGGCACAGGCATTGCTCCGTTTATTAGTATACTGCGTGATCCTGAAACATACGACTTGTTTGAAAACATAACAGTGACATGGACAACTAGATTAAATGCCGAACAAGATTGTTACAGAGACTTTTTAAACGAAATGCCTATTAAATATATTAGCACAGTGACACAAGAAGATGCCAAACTAAAAGGACGTATTCAAAAATTTATGGAGGACGGGACTGTTAAGATTGACGATCCGTCTTTTCAACGTGTGATGTTGTGTGGCAGTATAGGATTTAACAACGACCTAAAAGAACATTTTAGTACATTAGGATTTTGTGAAGGCAGTAAAAAGACACAGGGTACGTTTGTGCAAGAGCGGGCGTTTGTAGGTTGACAAACATTAAAAAGCGTGTTATACTATTTGTAAGATGGTATAAAAAGCTGAGCCCAAAATACGGTTGGTGGGCAAGCTGGCAATACGCACTACACAATTCAGGCACACATTTGCTAAACGGTGATTATAGATATCCTACTAATTGGCAAGAACTTAAGGCACAAGGCAAAAAATATGACAAATTCGACTATTAAACGTATAGGCTGGGCATGCAAATACATGCACCCAGATCAAACTCAACCTAAAAAACTTCTAGAAGAAATTCAGCGGCCACTAAATACTAAGTCAACTACTGTACAATGGCTTAACCGTCAAACTAAAGAAGTTGCAGAGCAACGGTTGTGGGATATTATGCAACACAACATTGCAGCTTACGGGAGATTAATTGAATATGTTGGTAGCTTACCTGAAGGTCTTAGAATGGTTAGACTCGGCAGCGATTGTCTTCCTGTTTACACTCAGCAGGATTGGCGGTACTATTGGAGACTACCAGACGTTAGGGCCTATTGTGAAAGAGAGTTTGCCAAGGTGGGCGAGACTGCTCGTAGGCTTGATGTACGTTTGTCTATGCATCCTGGCCAGTTTACTGTACTTGCTAGTGATGACGCTGGCATAGTAGAGCGGAGTATAGAGGAGTTTGAATATCATGCAGATATGGTACGCTGGATGGGCTACGGCAAGACCTTCCAAGATTTCAAATGCAACGTGCATATCTCCGGTCGAAAAGGCCCCGAGGGTATCCGACAAGCGTTACGCCGACTTTCACCTGAAGCAAGAAACTGCATCACAATCGAAAACGACGAAAACAAATGGGGCATTGATTCAAGCCTCGAACTTGTCAACGATTGTGCCCTTGTACTTGATTTACACCATCACCTGTGCCGTGAAGGAGAATACCTTTACCCCTCCGACGATAGATTTAAACGTGTAATTGATAGCTGGCGTGGTGTGCGTCCTGTGATTCACTACAGTTACAGCCGTGATACAGCACTACCTGAAGGATTTGCACATGATAGTATGCCTGACTTTTTTGCATTACTAGAAGCAGGTCATAAGAAGGCAAAACTACGTGCGCACAGTGACTGGTATCCTAATCCTCTTGTAAATGAGTATGCGTTATCGTTCCTTGAATACGCAGATATTATGGCGGAGAGTAAATTTAAGAATTTAGCATCAATAGAGTTATATAACTATGCCAATACCAGAAAAAATAAGCATGGGCTTGCCCGATCAATGGATGTTCAACAAGAGACGAATACATCAAGAGCAGAAGCTCTCGTTGTTACCTAGACAGTGTTATCTATCTGGGAAATATATTTGGTTCAAACGTTGTGAAGTTGTAACAAGTATGGTAACAGGGCCAGGAGAAGCCTGTTTTGAAACCTACTGGTGCGATCCCAAAGAATTCCTGTTACACGAATTAAAGAGGTAAATAAAATATGAGCTACTTAAATCAAATGTACGGGCGCAAGCCACAATCAGCGTTAACACAGTCACCTGATAAGAATCCTAATCGTGTTAGCGGCGGCTTGAAAGCACAAGGCGGTGATCACTTTACTATGATAGCTGAGAATGGTATGGAACAACAGATTCCTACACAACGCTATGTGCAGAGTTTGGAAGAGCAGTCAAGAAAACAGCGAGCAGCTATAACCGTCCTAGAACGTAAGCTAACTCGCTGTGAAACTGCAATTGAACAGTTAAAGGGTATGATTAGACCTTCTTAGGCTTACGTCTAGATTTTTTAGGCGCAGTTGGTTTAATTGCAGCAGGCTTTTTAGAAGCAGTCTTTGGTGCTGCTTTTTTTACGTCTGCTGTTTTTGGTTTAGCTACTTTAATTACACCCATACCTTCTACTGCAATCATTCCAGTGTCAGTTGGAAACGGCCAAGCTGCTTGCGGGGTCAAGGGTGTCTCGGTAACTAGAGTTTCAACAACTGGTTCTTCAACAACTGGCTCTTCAACAACTGGGGTAGGAACTACAGTTCCTGTGAATAGATTTTTAATCCAATTAATCATGATATTTTCTCCTTAGGAGTAATATTTAATAAATACTTGCAATGGGAGATACAAAAATGGCAAGAAATAATAGTTCGGGTTATTCAGGAAAGTTAGTACTTGATAAAATAGTCGGTATTCGACACGATCTAGGTCAACGTGCTACTCCTATTCGAAGTCTAGTAAAACCAGACACATCGTTACCTGTTCCGCTAAAATCTATGAAAACTGTTGCTAACGTAACAACAGACGGCTTGAAGAAATAACAAGGAGAATAACATGTTACAAAAATGGATTACTGCTAGACTTAAAGAACGTACTACACTTGACGGTGCTATATTAATTGGTGCCGGCATTGCATTTTTAAACCAATTGCTAGTTTAGTAGCATATGCTGCTATTGGCTACGGCGCTTGGACTCTTTGGAAAAAAGAAGACTAAAGTTTCCCAATTGGTCTAGAACTGCTAGCACTCATATTCCAAACTTGCTTGCGTTCTACACCCTTTCTTTGGGCAAATTTCTTACTATCGCAGGTATTACATACGTGAAAGTAGTTATTACTTAATCTCTTAGGATTCATACTTCCTCTCGGACGCACAAATTCTATATCACAACTATCACACCTAAATACAGCATAGGTACATATGCGAGTATAAGGATGCTCTGTTCCTAATTTGCTCTTACGAATGTGCCAAGTTTCTTCTTTAAATTCTTTTATAAACATAACTATATTTACATTAAGATTATAAAATTAAATAATAAATACATACATATGGATAAACTGGCTCAGCCAGCAATTTAACGGAGCATAAAATGGCAAAACAAGATGTAAACATTGGTGTAGAAGGTAATGACGGCACAGGCGATAGTATTCGTGAGTCGTTTCGCAAAGTAAACGAAAACTTCCAAGAGATTTACGCAGTATTTGGTCAAGGTGGCCAGATTGGATTTACTACACTAGGTGATACTCCAAACACTATTGAATCAGGGCAAATTATCACAACAAATAGTGCAGGTACTGGAATTATATACAGTACTATTGGTAGTAACAGCGACCTTGATGTAAATGCAACTGATAGTATCGCAGTTGATGTAGTTAGTGTTCCAGGAAAAATTATATTATCAACAACATTTAGTGCTCTTGTTGATGACAACGTTAATCCTACACTAGGCAATCATCTTTCAGCTGCAAACTTTGCTATCGGCGGTGTTGCTGTTTCAGAAAGTGCTGCAACTGCACTTAATTCGCAACTAGGAAGAACTACTAATTACACTATTGATGATTTAGTTATTACTAAAGGTTACGCAGATAGACGTTATATCACTAGTGGCTTGCCTGTGCGTGTTGCAGCAGAGCCAGCAACAAATACACAATATACATTAACAATTACAAACTACATAGACGGAAACCTGTTTATATCAGGTCACGGTTATGATAGTGGTGCTAACGGTACTGGGTTTATTTTTAATGCAGAAAATACTGATCCTAACAATCTCACAAGCGGTGTAACTTACTACATACGTTATGTAAATGATGATCAACTTGCTCTATATGCTACAGCAGAGCAAGCTTCTACAGAAAGTACGTTAGAAGCTGCAACTAACAAACTCAGTATATCAGGAACTATTGCAGTAAGTGATTTACACACAGTTGTAGATGCAGGGTACGATGTTACGCTAACAGGAAACTTCTTAGCAGATATTGCAATGCCTAGAACTAGTATCACTAGACGTCAAGGTGATACTATGACCGGGGCGTTGTTTTTACATGATCATCCGGGCGACTTAGCCGGTGATGGTGCGCCCAATGGTCCAGAAGACCTACAAGCAGCAACAAAGTATTATGTAGATAACACTGCATACTCAAGTCCAGAAGTATTAAATGTTAGTACCATTGGTGATGATACTATGCAAGGTGTTCCCAATGGTAGAGAAGGTACATCGTCAACATATGCATTTAGAACTATTAATGCCGCTGCACGTAAAGCAGCAGAATTAATTAGAACTGCACCAGAAGAACCTGGACCATATTTCCAAACATTAACACATTCGGCATTCACTACTCCTGCTGTAACAATTAGTTCAGGTGTGGAAAACGGTGTAAATATAATTACAAGTGCAACGCTAAGACTAAACAAAAAATATCTAATTTCAGAAGTATCTGGATATCTTGCTTACACTTATCCAAATTTTGTTTATACTGTTGCTACATGCGAAAGAGATTTAGGGCTAATTATTGATAGTCTTAGAATTGATGCTGAACGTGGTAACAACGCTAACTATCTATCAAGGACAGCGGCTGAGCGCTACTACTCAAGTGTAAGTGGTAGAATTGCTGTTAGTTCACAATTAGAACAAACTAGTGATAGTTTTGCATTCCTGGGAACATTAATTACTAGTTCTATTCTACAAAATACATTGTACAATCAAAAGACTATACAAAGCATAGTTCGCAAGGCTGGAGATGTTCCTTCACTAGTTACTACTACTACTAATCACGGATTACAAGATGGAAATATTGTAGTGTTTGATACTATCTCAGGCATGACAGAAATTGAAGGTGAATTTGCATATGTAAAAGTTGTTGATGCGAGTAGTTTTGAATTGTATGCAGACTTTAACCTAATAACTAACTTTGATAATAGTGCATATACTCAGTTTGTAAGTGGTAATATTGGACTGAGATATCAAACTAAATTTGCACAAGACATAAGTCAAACAACTGTATGGGATGGCAGTGCTGGCGGAGCTGAGCCAAACGGAGCAGCATCAATTACTGCAAATGTAGGATTGTTAAGAAATATCATTACTAATGGTATTGACTCACCTACAGCGGCAGACGTTGCATTTGGTAATAGATATGCTCTTGAACTTACAAATAGTACTGCTGGTGAATTAGATCAAACATCAACCGGCAATGTTGATGCTATACCTGGTAAAGTGTTAAGAGGTAAACGCACAGCAGCAATTGGACGTATTGTTACGTATACACAAGATACTGCCTCAACTACCTTCTTTATGCAATTATTATCACCTATAGAGTTTGATACAGGTGAAGAAATTGAATTAGGTAATTATGTTAAAGCTAAACAGGTTCTTATCAGAGTTGAAACAGGTATTTACGAAGAAGACTTTCCGATCAGAATTAGTAAAAACATATCACTAAAAGGTGACGAATTTAGACGAGTAATTATTCGTCCGAAGCGCAGACAGTCTCAAAGTGTGTATGCTGATACATATTTTTATAGAGATGCAACATTTGACGGATTAACTGTAACAACAACCGGCACACCATTTGTTAACCAAACTGGTGTAACACAAGGTTATTTTGGTCGACACTACCTTACTGATAATACTAAGCCATCAAATGTCGGAGCAACATTTACTAATCTAGGAAAATATCTTGCTGCTAGTGAAATTGTCAAAAGTAACAAAGAATTTATACAAGATGAGGTAATTTATTTTATTGAAACTACGTATCCTTCGCTGGTTTATAACGAAACAACCTGTCGTAGAGATACTGGATATATTGTAGACGGTATTGTTAAAGACCTATTAAAGGGCGGTAAAGAATTTGCTCTTGAAAATCAAGGTCAATATTGGTCAGGATATGTAAGTTCAGGGTTTGCAGGTCAAGAAATTGAAACAGCAGCAGCGATTAATTACATATCAACACTTACTGCGCAACTACTTATAGGAGTTGCTCCTACAAAGAATCTAGGCACAGATTATGATCCAGATATAAGTTTAGGAAAAGCTGAACCAGATTGGGCTGCAGGTGTTAGCTACCTGCAAGGAGCATTTGTTAAAAAAGGAACGCTATATTACAGAGCATTAAGAACTCACAAATCAGTAGCCGGCGACGAAAATACTGATAATCTAAGTGCAACATTTGGACAATTAACAAATACACTGCTGTGGGCACCAGTTATTAGTAGTGTTAGTGTAGTTGGCGAGCTAGTTAACGTAGTTGTATTTGCATTTGATGTAAATTATAATCCACCTAAGCGAAATGACGAGATGGATGTGTTCTTGATGGATGACGCAACTATTATTAGAAATGTTACTGTACAAGGTCACGGCGGATTTATGTGTGTCCTTGATCCAGAAGGTCAAATTCTAACTAAATCTCCATATATCCAAACAGCATCAAGTTTCTCAAGAAGTGAAAATAAGAAAGCATTCCGTGGTGGTATGTATGTTGATGCGTTTGCTGGTAATATACCAATGCGTGTACAACAAAGTTCAGGCAGCTATACCGATGCAAACGGTTCAATAGGACTAAATGCATTAACTCTGTATGTTGAAAGTCAAGATGTTGGTGGCCAAGCACAAGGCCTTAAATTAAGATTACCCGAACTGCCTGCGCCGTTCTACTACAAAGGCCAGCGTTACCAAGTTAACGCTATATCAAACTATGACAGTGCCTTAGGTAGAGCAGTTATATATCTTGATCCAGGTTCAAATAGTGGTAACGGTTGGAACTTTGTAGGTGCCGATGATATAGGTGATGTAGGCCACGATCAAGATGATGTTATACAAGACATATTCTTACAAAGTGCAGGTAACAGAAGTATACTCGGTAACGACTTTACACAAATTAACGACTTAGCATACGGACTTGTAACTAATAACGGTGCGTTTTCTGAGATGGTTAGTATGTTTACATACTATTGCCATGTTGCATATTATGCTGCAAACGGTTCAGAAATACGTTCGCTCAACGGTTCAAATGGTTATGGTAACTTTGGTTTAGTTGCAGAGGGTGCTGATCCAAACGAAATTCCAGATCAGGTTACTATTGCAAGAAATATGGTGCAACCTGTTAAAGCATTTACATATGGCGGATATACTAACGCATCAGGAGATACTGCAATTACTGTCTATGACTTTAAAGAAGCACCAATGAAAAATGCGTTTGTATACATCAATCATGGCGGAATTGTAGGTGCATTAAACTATAGAATTACTAATATACAAAACTTATCAGACCCTACTAACAGCGGTACTACTGGAGTAGGCGGAGCAGTTGTAGTTACTGGTATTGAATCTGTTGATAATTCAAGTATTACTGGTACTCCTGGGCCCAACGGTGTGTATACTCTTGTTGCACAAAAGTCAACAAGTGGTAGTGGTGCAGGTGCAGTGTTTGCTATTACAGTAACATCAGGAACTCCAGTATTTACTGTAACTAATGTAGGTGAAGGATATAATATTGGAGACACAATAACAATATCAGGTGCTAATATCGGCGGAGTAGATGTAACTAACGACTTAACTATTCCAGTACTGTTAGTATACACTGCTACGCCAGGACAATTTAGTAATGAAGTTTATAGACTCACTGTTCAAGAAGCAGGATCAAATACAGATTTCTATCCAGACTTGCAAGACGGACTAAGTCACAGTTCTATATTTGAATATAGACACGGAGAAAATGTTATACTTGGTAATGTAGATACTAGTGACATTACTTCACGTCCAAGTACTGCTATTAACTTTGATGAAAGCGATACTGTTACCTATAGAAGTACAGGTTTTACTACAAAAGATGATCAAAATCAAGACTTAGATGCTAATCAAATTAAAGCTACATTTGACATTGATTATAGTTATGTTGTTGCTACTATCAATTATATAAACATTGGTACTGCTGCTCCAGCCGGCGGTGGCACACTTGGTAACGCAGTATCTGATACGTATCTTGCAGTTGAGAAGTTAACTTCAATAAATGCTACACGAATTGTTCAAGATGCGACAGATGCATCAAATCAAACAATATTAAATCCAGGAGACCTTGGATATAATGGTGGTATGGTTTTTGCATATGGCGGTAGAACATTACAAGTAATTGAGTATAATCCAATTACTACCGGTGATATTACTGGTATAACCAGTGCAACTCCAGTGGTAGTTACAAGTGCAAGTCACGGGTTAAGTAACAGTGACAGAATAGAATTTGAATCAATTGGTGGCACAACTGAATTAAACGGCAATAGTTATTATGTAGGTAATGTAACTACAAATACATTTGCATTGTTTACTGATGATGTATTATCAAATCCTCTAGATGGTACACAATTTACAGCATATACCACTGGTGGACGTTGGATTCCTACTGACAGTGTATGGTATATTAATACACAATTAGTTTCAAGTACAGATGTTAATGGTTCAGGAGCTGCTGGTATTAGACTAGTTCCAGTTGCTGAAAGAAATATTTACTGTGGTCTAGTAGCAGGATCAACTGCTGAGATTACAGTTGCTATATCGTTACTCCGTGCAACAGGACATGATTTTACTGAAATTGGTACTGGCGGATTTAACACTAGTAACTATCCTAACGTACTGTTAGGTGCACCAGTTGGTGGCGCAGCGGCAAAAGCAGGAGCATATACTAACGAAGATAACGCAACATCTGCGCAAGTATGGGAAAGACGTAAAGGTAGAGTATTCTTTATCAGTAGTGATAACGACGGATTCTTCCGTGTAGGTAAGTACTTTGTCGTTGACCAATCAACTGGTAGTGTTACATTTGCTGGAGATGTTGGTATTTCAAGAGCAGCATCATTGGGCTTTAAGGAAGGTGTTACAATTAGCGAGTTCTCCAATGACGAATTGTTTATTGACTTATCTGACACTGCTGTTCCTACAGAAAAAGCCGTTGCTAACTATGTAAGTCGTAGACTGGGTCATAATGGCAGTGCGCAACTAACTGGTACAAGTAGATTTGCTCCAGGCTTCTTAGCACTAGACGGATCAACACCTTTAGAAGCTAACTTAAATGCTAACAGCAAGCAAATTAAAAACTTGCTAGATCCTACAGATGATAATGATGCAACTACTAAAGACTACGTTGTTCAAGCGGTTAGTAGCTACGACGAATTAGACGATTTAAGAAACGTTACAATACATGCAGTTGCAGCCGGTAATGTTGCTAAACAACTATTTGTTCCAACAGGCAAGCGTAGATTGCTAACAGATCCAGAAACTCCAGGATTGTTTACCGTTGGAGGAACTATTACCAACGGTACTGCACAAGGTACAGTAGTAGCACTTGAGTCTAGATTTGATAAAGTGTTAAACAAAAATGTAAGAGTTATTACATATACATTAACTACTGCAAGCGAGTTTAATACCACAGCAAGTCCAATTAATAACGGAGTTGTTGGCTCGTCAGGTGCAACAACAGCAGTTGTATTAGAAAATCCTGTAGATGAATTTACTAACGCAGTAGAATCAACTACTAGTGATATTAATATTACTGTAACTCGTAGTAGTACAAATACTGAAGTTAATTTACAAATTGAGCCGCAAGCAATTATCAACAGCGATGTTAATGATACAGCGGCAATTGCTCAAAGCAAACTAGCAATGAGTGCTGCTACTACTAGAGCTAATGCTACTGGTATTGCACAAGTTGATTTAGGACTTGCAAGTTTTGATAGTGCAAACTTTGAAATTACTAGCGGCTGGGTTGGTATTAAAGACCAAGGTGTTGGATTTGCCGAGTTACCGGAAATTGCTACTGACACTGTTATTGGTCGCAGTGCTGCTGGAACAGGTGATCCGAGTGCAGTTGCATTTAGTACAGTAATCGACGAAGGCGGCGGCTTAGCAGATGGCGACTTTGCATCAGTTATTGCTTATGGTTCACCAAGAAATGATCCGGGTCAAGTACTTGTAAAAACTGCAACCGGAGCATATACTACTAGTGAAATATCATACGACAACGAAAACACCAGTATTGCAAAACGTGATAATACGGGTAGACTACAAGCTACTGCATATGTTATTGGTGGTACAAGTACATACGAAATACTAGCAGAAAGCTCGGGTACACTGTCGTTTAAAACTCCTGCACAAGGAGTTATTTTAACAGCAAGTGGAGCAAGTAAACCACAAATAAACACTGGCGGTAATATTAAAGTTGGCGATATGGCAGTTGCTCCTACTGAGAGTACTTTCCAGGCAAACAGTGCGTATGGTAGCATAGGTGGTGGTGCAGGTGCTGAAACTAGTGCAATATCATCACGCTGGATTTACAGTAGCTTTATTGAGGCGCCAGGTGAGAAAGATGCAGCAGGTACAGGTATTGGACTAGGTGCTGGTACTGGATTTGCTGGTGGTGGTGCAGACGTTATTACATTTGTTACTGGCGGTTCTGTTTACGGAAAAATAAGTTCAGTAGGATTTACAGGAGCAGTTGTAGGTAATGTAACCGGTAACGTAACTGGTAATGCTGGTACAATTACAAGCC
>JBDNIA010000392.1:0-3495 GCA_041688525.1 Crocinitomicaceae bacterium
AAATTCCAATAACTATTCCTTTAATTTATAAAGAGAATGACCCTGTGAAAGGAGAGTTATACAAGCCGTTTAATGTTGTGCCGGATATTTCAATTCAATTTGAAAAAGAGAACTTATTGGTCAAAAATTTAGAAGCGCAATCGGTGAAGGTTTCTTTTAAAAGTTTTGTGAATAATTTTGAAGGTTCATTTCTATACAGACTACCAGAAGGCTGGAAATTTGAGAATGCTCCAGAACGTATTTCCATTGAAAACAAGGGAGAAGAAAAAGTAATAGTATTTGACATAATACCTGATAAAACAGCTATTTCTGGACCTTTTTCTATCGAAATACTTGATAAAAACAAAGCAGAAGTTTTATATTCAAAATCTGTGAAATTTATTGAATATGATCATATTCCTTCTCAATTGTGCATTAGCGATGCGCACGTTCAGCTGAATGTGATGGATATAAAAATGGCTGGTAAGCTTGTTGGTTATGTCGAAGGTGCTGGTGATGAAATTCCAAAAGCATTGACATTAGTCGGTTATCAAGTTGACCTTCTAAAAGAGTCACAATTGAATGAGCTTGCGAAATATGATGCAATAGTTCTCGGTATTCGCGCATTGAATACGAACGATAGAATGGATTTCATCATGCCCAAGTTGTTGGAATATGTAAAAAATGGAGGAAATTTAATCGTTCAATACAATACAAATCATCAATTGAAAACCGAAAATTTTGCTCCCTACGAATTGAAATTAAGTCGCGATAGAGTAACAGATGAAACGGCAATCGTAACGTTTTTAGCACCCGAACACGAAATTCTAAATGCGCCCAATAAAATAACTGAACTAGATTTCGAAAACTGGGTGCAAGAAAGAGGTTTGTACTTTCCGAACGAGTGGGGTTCTGAATTTACATCTATTTTGGCTTGCAACGATCCGGGAGAAGAAAGTTTAAAAGGTGCACTTTTGGTGGCGAAATATGGTGAAGGAAATTATATCTATACAGGCTTATCATTTTTTCGTGAGTTGCCAGCAGGAGTTCCAGGAGCATATCGATTACTGGTTAATTTGATATCTTTAGGCAATGAATGAAGACGAAAAACCACCAATTTTTAAATCATGGAAAGGTTGGTATACACTGTTAATTGCGGTTTTAATGATTGAAATCCTATTATTCTTTATCTTTTCAAATTATTTTTCATGAGTAAAATAGATTGGTTTGTTTTAATCGGCTCTTTATTTTTCATCGTAGTTTATGGTGTTTGGAAAACGAGAGGAAGTAACGATTTACAAAGTTATTTGAAAGGAAATAACGATGCCAAATGGTGGGCAATTGGTGTTTCCATTATGGCAACTCAGGCTTCGGCTATTACCTTTCTTTCCACGCCCGGACAAGCGTACATAGATGGATTAGGATTTATACAATTCTATCTCGGTTTGCCAATCGCGATGATTTTTTTGAGTGTGACGTTTATTCCTATTTTCTACAAACTTAAAGTCTACACGGCCTACGAATATCTAGAAACTCGATTTGACTTAAGAACTAGATTATTGGCGGCAAGTTTATTCCTCATTCAACGCGGATTAGCAGCCGGAATAACTATTTATGCTCCAGCTATTATTCTTTCGACTTTATTGCACTGGAATCTGACTTTGACCAATATTTTTATTGGTGTTTTAGTCATTATTTATACAGTTACTGGTGGTACGAGAGCTGTTACGCAAACGCAAAAACAACAGATGGTCATTATGATGGGCGGAATGGTTTTAGCAGGAATTGTTGTTCTTCAAATGTTACCCGCCAATTTAAGCTTTATGGATACTTTGCATATTGCAGGAAAAATGGGCAAATTGAATGCAATTAGTACAGAGTTTGACCTTAACGATCGTTATAATATCTGGACGGGAATGATAGCTGCAGTTTTTTTATTTATGTCTTATTTCGGGACAGATCAATCTCAGGTTCAGCGTTATTTGAATGGTAAATCATTAGCTCAAAGTCGACTAGGATTGATTATGAATGGCTTACTTAAAGTTCCTATGCAATTTATAATCTTGTTTATCGGAGTTTTGGTTTTCGTCTTTTATCAATTCAATGAAGCACCTTTGTTCTTTAACCAAACGGGTACAGAGAAGGTGATGCAATCGGACAAAGCAGCTGAATACAAGAAAATAAACGATGCGTATCACCTTACTTTCGAAGAGAAAAAAGTAGCCGTTACAGAAATGGTTTTGGCCAATAAAACCGGAAACGAAAAGGAAGTTCGGATACAGCAGAAGAAAGTTGAGGCACTACAGGCGAAAGAGAAAGAATTGCGTGAATCAGCGAAAGTAGTCATAAAACAAGTCGATGACAAAATAGAAACCAACGACAAAGACTACATTTTCATGAGTTTCGTCATGGCAAATTTACCCGTTGGAATGATAGGTTTATTGTTCTCCGTGATGTTCTGTGCAGCCATGTCGTCAACGGCTTCGGAGTTGAATGCTTTGTCAACCACCACAACGATAGACGTTTACAAACGAACGATTTCCAAAAACGAAACGGATAAACACTATTTGAAATCCTCGAAATTGTTCACTTTAATGTGGGGCGTTATTGCTATTCTCTTTGCGACCTATGCTTCCTTGTTCGAGAACCTTATTCAAGCAGTAAACATGCTCGGTTCACTGTTCTACGGAACGATACTTGGCATTTTCTTGGTCGCATTCTATCTCAAAAAAGTGGGTGCACGAGCCGTATTTATTTCTGCCATTCTCACGGAAGGAATCGTTTTATGGATTCACTACCTCAACTTCACCGAAACAGCACCTAAATTCCTGCAAATGGGCTATTTGTGGTACAACTTGATTGGTTGTTTATTGGTGTTGCTTTTGGCTTTTGTGATTGAGAAGGTTTTGGTTAAATTGGTTGGGTAGTTTTTAGATTAACGAGTCTATAAGCAACATGAACGCAATACGACCGCTTAATTTATGCGATTCACAATATGGATTTTATAATGGTATTTTGAATGACTTACTTTTCATCTAATCTTCATTTAAAAAATTCCATTCTTAAAACACAAGCAAATACTGAGATTTTAGAGCTAAATATGAGTTTTAAAACAAGAAATGATCATAATTTCTCCACTCAATTTTTACTTAAAAATCTTATATTTGATTGAAAATACATCTTTTTGACTGAATTCTTGTAATAATGAAAGCACTCTTTTACCTTGCCTTTATAGGACTTTTCTCGGCTAATCTTGCTTTTGCACAACCCGTAAATACCAATATAAGCAACGGTATCGCATTTGATGGTGAGCCATTTTTAGCTATAAATCCATCGAATAATCAGAATTTAATTGCGGCTTGGATAGGCGTGAAGTTCATAAACGGAGCCTTGACGACGGTTATAAAAACGAAATCGAGTTTTAACGGAGGAACGACTTGGAGTACAGGAAATAACTTACCACATTTTGCTCTATCGTATGGTTCTGCAGATCCGTCAATTGCTTTTTCTACAAAT
>JBDNIA010000393.1:0-13370 GCA_041688525.1 Crocinitomicaceae bacterium
AAATGGAAATTTTTATCTATACTTTCGGCGCATTGTTGTCTATTATGAATCCGCTAGGCACGGTTCCCGTATTTGTTGGACTAACCAAAGAACTCGAAAAATCTGAAAGATCATCTATTTCATTTTGGACAGCTTTTAATGTTCTCATCATTCTACTAATTTCCTTTTTCGCTGGGAAATATATGCTCTCATTCTTTGGGATTTCACTGGATGCCTTGAAAGTCGCTGGAGGTTTGATTATTGCTTCTTCTGGTTTTGCATTGCTAACAGGTAAGTTTTCTGAACATAAAGGCATGAAGAAAGATAAAGTTCAAAAAGACATATACACTCGTTCTGAAATTTCTTTAACGCCATTGGCTTTGCCAATGCTTGCTGGACCGGGAACGATTTCAATGTTAATTACTTTCCATGAAAAGTTTACTGAAACTAAAGCAATATTTTCCGTTTTAGGAGCTGTTATTTTTACAGTTGTTGTCATTTATATCATTCTCAAATCTTCATATTGCATCGTTCGGTTTTTAGGGGCGTCTGGAATAAATGCATTGTCTAGAATCATTGGTTTCATTGTAATAGCAATAGGAGTAGAGATGATTATGGGAGTAGTAAAAGGGGTTTTTAAAACATAAAAAAACACCCTTCTTTTAAAAAGGGTGTTTTAAAAATTGAATTCTTTGTCTTATTTAATCAAAGTCATTTCATCGACAAGATGACGTGCTCCATAGCATTTATCAACTAACCACATTGTGTAACGGACGTCTAATGAAATAGTACGTTGGATATTTGGCTCGAAGAAAATATCACCAGACATTGCTTCCCAATTGCCATCGAAAGCAGTTCCAATTAAATGTCCGTCTGCGTTTATTACGGGTGAACCTGAATTTCCTCCTGTAATGTCATTGTTTGACAGGAAATTGATTTTCAAATCTCCATTTTCATCTGCATATTGTCCGAAATCTTTTGCCAACATTTTTTCCTTCATGATTGGATCAATATTGAACTCTGGATTATTTGGATCTTCTTTCGCCAACAAACCTTCGTAACTTGTAGTGATGTCATATTTTATGCCGTTAGGAGCTGTATATGGCAAAATATTACCGTAAGTCAAACGCATTGTAGAGTTTGCGTTCGGATAGAATTTTTTCTCTGGTTGCATTTCTCGCAAACCTTTCACATACAATCGCTCAGCTTTTTCTAAGTTGTCAATTGCAATTTTCACAGCTTCAGATTCTTGTGTTTTTGCGAAAGCATTATTAATATCCATCACCAATCTAAACAAAGGATCGCTCTCTAAAGCTATTAGAGTTGGGTTGGTATTGAAAGTATCAAAACGTGCCTTGTCAGTAAAAATTGAATTCGCACGAACATCTTTCATGAATTTCTTCATTTTAGATTTGCTCATACAACGTATTTTTCGAACAATTTTACCTTGTTGTTTTCGCGGCACATCTTGTATGTACATTGTCAACAATGATTCAATGGTTTCCAATTCTAAATTCATATTGATTTTCTCGAAAGTTTCATCACCAATCGTTTTTAATCGGCCACCAATATTTTTCGCCATATCAGCATTCCCGGCCTTCAAAGGATCCAACAAGAATTTATATCTGAATGTCATCAACATTAAATCTACAGAGTAGACAAATTCAGATTGGTAAGCTTGGATGTAAACGAAGTCTTCCTTGGCTTTGTATGCATTCTCAAATAAACTAAGAACTGGTTCGTACATTTCTTTTCCTTTTGCAAAATTAGCAAAGTTGGCTTCCAACTCTTGCTTTTTTCCAATTACTCCGTTGTTTTTTACCTGTTCTGTTTGCCCGATGAAATATTTCCAGTAATTCGCTACTTGCGCATATTTCGAGGAATATTTCAATCGAAGAGCAACATCTTTATCCATGTAAGATTTCATGATGTTCAATTTTTTCGCTCGGATATCAACTCTTTTTGGTTGCTCCAAGGAAACGGCTTGGTCAATTCCCCAAGAACTTAAATAGCGATCTGTTGAACCTGGAAAACCAAGAATCATAGCGTAATCACCTTCTTTAACACCTTTGATGTTTACCGGCAAATGATGCTTTGGTGTGTAAGGCTTATTATCTTCGCTGTAAGCTGCTGGTTTGTTGTCAGCTCCTGAATACACGCGGAACATAGAAAAGTCAGCTGTGTGACGCGGCCACATCCAGTTGTCTGTATCTCCACCGTATTTTCCCGCCGATTGAGGAGGAGTTCCAACAAAACGTATGTCTTTGAATTTTTCTTGAACGAACAAGTAAAACTCATTTCCTTCATAAAAATCGCGGACGAACGCTTCGTAATTCGTGCTATTTGTAGCATCTTTTGTTAGAACAGCAGCGATTTCTTTAATTTTTGCAGCTCTTTCTTCAGGTGTCATATTTTCGTTTAATTGACTAGCAATTGTTGAAGTAACATCTTCAATACGAATAACGAAGGTTGCCGTTAATCCGGGAATTGGAATTTCTTGTGCGTTGTTTTTTGCCCAGAAACCGTTATCTAAATAGTTGTTTTCCATCGTAGAGGCACCAGCAATAGCATCGTATCCACAGTGGTGATTTGTAAGAATCAATCCTTTGTTAGAAATGATTTCACCTGTACAAAACCCACCAAAAGAGATGATGGCGTCTTTCAAAGAAGAGTTATTCAAAGAATAAATTTCCTCTTGTGTCAAACGTAAACCATGTTTTTTCATGTCTTCGTAGTTTCTTCCCAAAAGGAACGGCAACCACATACCTTCGTCTGCTTTTGCGAATGAACCGATCATTACGGCAATTGCAATAAGCGTTATTTTAATTTGATTCATTTATTAGTTATTGTTTTGGTTTTTATTTAAGAATTTCAAATTTAAGGATTATTTTACGTGTGGTTTTATGAAAAGGCATCCTTTCAAAAAAAAGCGAATATGAACTGAATTCTTTATCACAATCTCATCTAAAAATAACCAAGTTGGATACCCAGCACCCAAATGCCAATCTGGACAGTTACCTGTATTTTCTGCAGTTACTCGAATTGCCTTAATTGCCTTTCTAGATTTAACATTGAAGCCGACTGTTTTTCTATTTCCTAGTCGATATTCGATTTGTTTTTCGCCCAAATTTTGTTTGTCGTATGGTTTGAACTTTTTACCGTCGTAAGAAATTTCAATATTGATTGATTCTGGATAAAAAATCCATGATTTAATATCTTCTAAAACACCAATTTCAACTATGAACGCTTTTTTAGCTCGTTGCATTGTGATCTCAGCAATCACATCTTTTCCGTAAAAACCTTGCCAATCTCCAGTTCTAAATTCATGATTACCTGTAATTCCATCAATCAAGGCATTATCTCCGCCAGCGGTGTAAGGATCTATAAAAGGTGTTTTTAGAACGATACTCAAATCGGCATTTCGAAGAACAAAGTCGGCAAAGACTGGCGCACTCTTGTTTGCAGCGTTTAAAAAGGTGCGCGCCTCAATTTTTGTATTTTTATCTACAAAAATGGGACTTGTGTATTGAGTCCAGTCACCACCATTGATGTTGTATTCAATGAGCAAAGTTCGATCTGCCATGAATGCTGGAATTCGAATATCAACTTTAGTCGAACCGTCAAAAACGCGCGATTCATTTTTGAAATAAGGAATGACACAAAAATCAGCTGGAATTTCGGAGAGAGTAGGAGCATGAATGAAGTTCCTCACTATTCCACTTGGATTTGGCCCCATTAAAAAGACCATTTTTCCACCCTGCATTATTTCAGAATAGGAAATGTACAAACGATTCAATTCTTTGCCGTTCAACGTTATACTTTGTATGTACTTATTCGTTTTGGATTGATTAATAGATTCTATTTCAAACAATTTATTCGAATCGATATAAATATGCGCACGTTTCGCTAAAGGACGACCAATATCAAAATATTCGCTTCCTGGTGCAATTTGGTACAATCCCAGAGCCGATAAAACATACCAAGAAGACATTTGTCCGCAGTCTTCATTTCCCGATAGTCCATCCGGAGTATTATGATACAAATTGTATTGAATACTGTCCAAATACAACTGAGTCTTATCAGGTCGTCCAACATAGTTGTACAAATAAGCCATGTGGTGCGAAGGTTCGTTTCCGTGTGCATATTGACCGATAAGTCCAGTAATATCGGATTGTTGACGGCCAGAGGTTTCATAATTTGCAGTAAACAAAGCGTCAAGATGATTTTGCAACGTCCTTTGAGTTCCGTGAATATTTTTTAAAACGCCAACCGCGTGCGGAGCGAAAAGTGAATACTGCCATCCATTTGCTTCCGTGTAATTGAAATTCACTTCTTCAGGTTTAAAAGGTGACATCCATTGTCCGCTTCGACGGGCTCTAAAAAAATGACTGTCAGGATCAAAATGATTTAAAAAGTTAAAACTTCTTTTGTAGAATTCTTTAGCAATCTCCTTTTCGCCCATATCTGCTGCCATAGTCGCTATACAGAAATCGTCGTAAGCGTATTCTAAAATTTTAGAAACAGATTCAGGTTCAAGAGTTAAAGAAATATAACCGTTTTTGGAGTAAAAATCTTTTGAGTAGGTTGTATCTCTGGCTGTTTTCACCATAGCCTTTAGTGCTTTCTCTGCATCAAAATTCCTTATTCCTTTATGATACGCATCGGCAATAACTGAAACACTATGATAGCCAATCATACATTCCGTTTCGTTGGCTGCTAATTCCCAAACTGTTAAATCTTCACCTTGGTCTTCGTGATTTAGGAAAGTTTTTATAAAATCTTCAACTTCAAGTTTATGAGTCAAGGTGAAAAGTGGGTGAGTAGCCCTAAATGTATCCCAAAGTGAAAAAACGGTGTATTGTTTTTTCTGTGTTTCTGGTATAATGTGGATTTTCATATCCAATCCTCTATAACGACCGTCGACATCAGAGAAAGTATTTGGATTTAAAAAGGAATGATACAAAGCGGTGTAGAATATGGTTTGGACTTCTTTATCATTCGATTCAAAATGAATTTTCGACAATTCATTGCGCCATTTTTGTTGAGTTGACGCCTTTACTTTTTCAAAACTAAAATTTGGAATTTCGGAATCTGCGTTTAGTCTTGCACCACGCTCATCAACGCTAGAAATTCCAACTCGAAGTTCAATTTCACGACAAGAAGTGGGCAATTTTAGAAGTAATTTATGTCTACCGTCGTTTGTGATTTTTTCTGCCGATAAAAAAGGCATCGAAGTTTGTAGATAGAAATAGAAATGTTGCTCTGCAGCCCAAGCTCTGGAAACTCTTGAACCTGTTACTTCACTGTTATTTATTACAGTAAATGAGGAAGATAAAAGCTCATCTCGGTAATCTAAATCGAGTAAAATGTATTTTTCTTCCCCAAAATCGTGAAAAGTATATCGGTGAATTCCCGAATGTTCGGCAACAGTTAGTTGGACATCAATTTTTCTATCTTTCAGTTTAACTGAATAAAAACCTGGTTTCGCAATTTCAGAACTATGATCAAATTGGCTTCCATAACCGTTTACTTTGTCTGTAAAAAGAGGATCAATTTTAGGTTTTCCAACTTGAGGAACGACCAATAAATCTGCATAGTCAGGAATTCCCGTGCCTGAAAGGTGCGTGTGAGAAAAACCATAAATAATGTTGTCATCATAATGATAACCTCCGCAGCCGTCCCATCCTTCTTGACGCGTGTCGGGACTAAGTTGCATCATGCCGAACGGCGCGCTTGCTCCGGGATAAGTATGTCCGTGTCCTCCAGTTCCAATAAACGGATTCACAAAATCAATTGACTCCGTGGATAATTTCAGCTTTTCGGTATTTAGAAAAAGTGAGCTTGCTTTTTCGCTTGCTTCCTTTAGTTTTATGACACCTTCATTTTGACCATAAAGCTCAAATTTTGCAAAAGTTGAAAAGAGAACAGTTAGACAAAAAAAAGAGAAACTACGCATTTACCAGTTTATTAAATTTCCAGAATGCTGTAGCTGCAGAGCCCAATATTGCTGCATTTTCATCGTGAAGTGCAGAAAGTCTAATTTCAATTTTATTTTGAAGTACCTGAATCATATGTATTTCCATGGCGATTTTAATTTTATCTATAAAGCCTTGTCCACTTTGTGCGATTCCGCCAAACAAAACGTACGCTTGAGGATCTGAAAAACACGCAAAATCCGCCAAAGCTTGGCCTAAAATATTGGCAGTAAAGTCGACAATTTTTTCAGCAAATTCATCACCTTTCTGCCAACAATCAAAAATGTATTCTGCATCTGGGTTTTCGATTGTTCTCAAAATACTGTCTTGTGGGATATTATCTTCCCATTCGTTAAATGTACGGACAACGCCTGTTGACGAAGCATATGTCTCTAAGCAGCCTTTTCGTCCACAACCGCACAGTCTTCCTTCTTGAACCACACGTATATGTCCATATTCTCCAGCAAAACCATGTTCCCCTTCGACGAGCTGGCCTTCAACGATTACGCCGCTTCCCAATCCTGTTCCAAGTGTTATTGAAACGAAGTTTTCTAAATCTTTGGCAGCACCAAACATTTTTTCACCTACTGCGGCAGCATTTGCATCATTGATTAGAATGCTTCTTGCACCTATAATCGATTCGAAAATTTCACAAATAGGAATAATTCCTTTCCAGCTTAAATTCGGAGCAAATTCAATTTGACCGGTTTTCGAATTTCCATTTGGAGCACCAATGCCAATTCCTAAAAATTCACCTTCGTGATTCTCATCAAGTTGTTTTTTTATTTCGGAAACAAGTGCTTCTGGTGTAGGATAATTTTTTGTAGGAATTTCGCTGTGATAAATTATTTTACCATCCTCAGTTACTACTCCAAAAGCTGTTTTTGTGCCACCTATGTCGACACCTAATGCGTATTTTTGATTCATAATTAGTTATGCTTCCATTCGGAATAAAATTGGTTTAAGAATACCTCCATAAATTGATGCCGTTCTTTTGCTAATTTTTTACCGGTTTCGGTATTCATTTTTTCTTTCAAAAGTAACAGTTTTTCGTAAAAATGATTTATCGTTGTTGTTTTACTTTTCGCGTAGGATTCAAATGAACTGTGCAGCGTTGGTTTTTTATCAGTTATATGTATCGGTTGGGATCTGTTCCCTCCGAAAGCGAAAGCCCTCGCAATACCTATTGCACCGATGGCATCCAATCGATCAGCATCCTGAACAATCTTTGTTTCTAAATTCAATTGACGGACTTCAACTTTCGCGCCTTTGTAAGAAATATTATCAACTAATTCTGAAACCTTATTGGCCATTTCAAGTGATAAACCAAGATCGAGTAGCCAGTTTTTAGCCTTTTCACCGCCAGCATTCAGTTCTCCACCATTGAATTTATGGTCGGATATATCATGTAATAAGGCCCCTAGCTCAATTATTTCTTTATTTCCACCTTCTACTTTGTGGATTTTGAGTGCCATGTCGCGCACGCGTCGAATATGTTCCCAATCATGACCAGTTGGTTCATCTTTCCATGTTCTTTTCAGTTCGTCCTCAATTGCTACAATAATTTCTTGAATCATTTTATCAAATTAAAAATATGAATTGTTCCGTTTGTTGTACTTGCGGCAAGTTTTAAATCAAATTCACATAACGTAAAATAGTTTCCTTCGGTAAACGAAGACCAAGTTTTCCCTTTATTGCGCGAGAAATCTATCCCATTTGTGCCGCAAGCGTATAACACGCCATTTACTTCGGTTATATTCGATCGATAACCATTTAGATCAGTTTTTGGCGCACACCAAGTTTGACCATCGTTTTTACTAATTCGGCATGTTCCTTGTTTTACGTCTGGTTTAAGGTAATCGCCTCCAACAGCTATAATCCTGCCGTTATTTAGAATCGTAAATGAATATGCGCCACATGTCGGACAGGATTTGAATCCCATCGATTTAGATTTCCATGTTTCGCCCGCATCATCAGATCTGAAATATCTTGAGGAATCGCCTCCAGATACGAAAGTAAAGATTGATTTGCTGAGAATTTTGACATTCGTGCCACTTGCTGCAAATCCAGCTTCACCATTAAACGCAGAAGGACTATTTTTCAGAGCTTTCCATGATTCTCCCCAATTTTCACTTGTAAATAATGAGAATTCTTTATTAACGGGATCGCCCATCATGAAAATAATGTTGTCTACATAGTCCATTCCATCTAAAAATACGCCATGAAAAGGCGTTTTAAATAATCTTTTAGAATTTTCTAACTTGTAGCTTATTACTTCGCTTGAGTCAGCAGCGGCAAGAATAATAATTTTGTTGTCATTAAAAATTACATCTCGATACTCCTTATTTGGAGTTGAAAACATGGAATATATATTTTTTGATTCTTTCGGGTAGAAATAGACATTTCCATCTGAGGCAGCAATAATCAACTCTTTATCTGTAGCTGTCATAGAGCGCGAGTATGTTTTTGAATTATCCGAATAGTGAATTGTTTGTAAGGGATTACGAACGATTATTTTTTCACCTATCCCGCACGAATAAACAATCAAGCAAATCAGCAGAATAATTTTAAGCCCGAAATTTACTTTTAAACTTTTCATATTGCTCCTCTCTTAATTTTATTAGGTCAGAAGGTATTTCTCTTTTCCATCTTTTGTGCGACCAAATCCAAAAGGCAGGCTCTGAAGTAATGTCATTTTCTAAGGAAGCAAGGTGAGATTCAGTTATTTTGCCGTATTCTTCTAGTTTTGGGTTATCGGTAATCGGTTCAAAAATCACCTCATAATATCCACGTCTCACCTTTTTCATATGCAAATAAACCACAGCGTAATTGTGCTCGTGAGCAATTTGTTCAGCCCCAAAAGCAACTGCAGTTGTTTGATTCAAGAATTTCATCCAATAGGATTTTAAAGAATCACCAGGGCTTTGGTCGGCTAGGACTAACAGAGAAACGGGTTCGCTCTTTTGCATTGTGAGCGTTTCTTTGAAATTTTTCGCATTAACGATTTTCATTCCAAATCTACTACGACGCTGGTTGATTTTTTCGTCCCAAAAAGAATTGGTCATAGGCATTCCTATTCCAACGGCTTGATGCGCAAAAAGGAAATTTTGCGCACAAATAATCCATTCCCAATTATTGTAGTGCCCACCGACGAAAATTACACTCTTACCTTGGATATACAACTGATCAATTGCATCTCGATTTAAAACATGAATACGTTTTTTGAGCTCCATTTTAGAGACGGTCAAGTTTTTCACAGCTTCGGCCAATAAGTCAGTAAAATGTCTGTAAAATCTTCGTTCAATAACTTTGTGCTGGCGGGCGTTTAATTCAGGGAAAGAGTTTTTAATATTTTCACGAACAACTGCACGGCGATAAGGAATAATCGTTGCGAGCAATAAATAGAAAAAATCAGTGAAAATATAAAGCAACCAAAGAGGAAGGAATGATATGGGAATGACGAGAATATAATATGCGAGTTTTGACAGCATTCAATTTATTTGTATTTGTCTCCCCAGCGGTCTTGAATGAACTTTTCAATTTCCTTTTCTTTGTTATTGCTGCCTGCATCGAAGAAATGACTATTTTCCATTCCTTCGGGCATAAACTCTTGTTTCACAAAATTTCTCGGGTAGTTGTGCGAATATAAATAATCTTTACCATATCCGAGTTCTTTCATCAATTTTGTTGGCGCATTTCGTAAATGTAAGGGAACGGGAAGATTTCCACTTTTCTTAACTTCTGCTTGTGCTTTGTTGATTGCCATGTAACTCGCATTTCCTTTTGGACTAGTAGCTAAATAGATAACACATTGAGATAACAAAATCCTACTTTCCGGCCAGCCAACAGTAGCAACTGCTTGAAAACAGCTATTGGCAAAAATAAGTGCTGTTGGATTTGCAACCCCAATATCTTCTGCGGCTAATATTATTAAACGTCTTGCAATAAATTTAGGATCTTCACCACCTTCAACCATTCGCGCAAGCCAATAAACAGCGGCATCAGCATCACTTCCGCGCATCGATTTTATAAAAGCAGAAATAATATCGTAGTGTTGTTCACCGTCTTTATCGTAACGCGCAATGTTCTCTTGTGCTATTCTCGTTACGATTTCGTTGTTAATCGATATTTCTTTTGCTTGTGAAAAGGTGCTTACAACCATTTCTAGGACATTCAATAATTTTCGCGAATCTCCTCCTGAAATTGCCATGAGTGCAGAAGTTTCTTCTAGTGTTATTCTTTTATTTTTCAATAAAATATCATTAGAGATTGCTCTTTCAAGGATGAGGGCAAGTTCATTTTTCCCGTGCGGCTCAAGTGTATACACTTGGCAACGAGAAAGTAAGGCTGAAATGACTTCAAAAGATGGATTTTCAGTAGTTGCACCAATTAAAGTGATAGTTCCTTTTTCAACTGCGCCAAGTAATGAGTCCTGTTGGGATTTGGAAAAGCGATGAATTTCATCAATGAAGAGAATGGTACCACTTTTTTGATACATTCCACCGGAAGAAGCTTTTTTAATAACTTCGCGAACATCTTTAACACCGCTAGAAATAGCGGATAATGTGTAAAATGCGCGATTGAGCTTTTCGGCGATTATCTTTGCTAAAGTTGTTTTTCCTGATCCTGGGGGTCCCCATAAAATCATAGAAGGTAGAACTCCCGCGTCAAGTGCTAATCGCAATGAAGCATTTTTAGCAAGTATATGATTTTGACCTATATATTCATCTAAATTTTTCGGACGCATACGCTCCGCTAATGGCGCTAAGGGTGAAGTCATGATGGTTTTTTGTGTTTCCACCTGCGATGGGACCACAGCCAGTATTCAGGGTTTTCAGCAATTACCATTTCAAGATATTTTGTATGTTGGTCTAAAACGAAACCTTCGTCAACCTCTGTTGGTTTTTCTGTAATAGGGTAGAAGCTAACTTCGTAAAAGCCCCTTTTACGTTTGCGGATACAACCAAAAAGCACAACTTGATCTAGTTTTGAAGCCAATCGCTCCGTACCCGTCATCCAGCCAGTGCTTTGATTTAAGAAAGTATTCCAATATGCTTTCTTTGGGGCATGAGGCGATTGATCGTTCACCATTATACTGATTGTAGGAACTTTTGGATTTTTAACTAATTTTCTTGGAACTTCCTTCATACTCATCATCTTTATTCCAAATCTTTGACGGGATTTTAAAAGTACCCGGTTGAAGAAATCGTTCTTTAAAGGTTGATATGCAGCAAAAACTTTGTGCTTCATTTGTTGAGCTAATCCAACAGCATAGTATTCCCAATTGTTATAATGTCCGCAAAGTACCATTACGCTGCGGCCCTCTTCAAAATATTTATTTGGAACTTCTGGGTTTAATATTGCACATCTTCGGATTATTTCTTTGTTGGAAATCGTAAGTGATTTAACACTTTCAACTAAAAAATCAGTGAAATGTCGGTAAAATCCTTTTTGAATTTTCTTCAATTCTTGTTCGGAAAGCTCAGGAAATGAGTTTTTCAAATTATTCCGCACAATTTTTTTTCGATAGCCAACGACGTAATACGTCAGATAATATACAAAGTCGGCCAGCCAATAAAGGACAGTGAATGGCAAATACGAAATCGGTAAAACCACTCCGTAATAAAGAATTTTGCTAAAAATGCTGCCCATATTTGATTTATGAGCCGCAAAAATAGTTTTTTCACGTTGAACTGGAATAGAAATCTCCATAATCTGAGGTAATTTATTCAAAAACGTAAAAAAATGTTAATTGTTGTTTGGGTTGGTCGGTATTTGAGAAAACATAAGATACTTGCCTCCTAGTTTTTGCAAACACTCTTGCCAAAGGTCCTTTTTGTTGGTATCCATAATTAAGTTTAGATCACTAGAATTAACAACAATCCAAGATTTTTCATTGATTTCTTCGTCGAGTTGATTTTTAAACCAACCACAGTATCCAAGAAAAAAGCGAACTTTTGTTTCAGGTAAATCAGATTTCTTGATAAGTTCAATAAGTACGTTATAATCACCACCCAAATGGATTTGGTCCGTTATTTTAACACTGTTTGGAACAAGGTCTCCAAAAGTATGAATGTAACGCAGGTCCTTGATGTCAACAGGTCCACCTGCACTTATTTTTGAATTGATTTTGATTAAATCTTTTGAGATATCATCGAAATTTATATCTAAATAATTATTTAATACAAATCCGAAGCTCCCATCTTCATTGTATTCACAGAGGAAAATAACGCTACGCTGAAAGTAATGAGAATCCATAAATGGTTCAGCAACAAGCAAAAGCCCTTGTTTAGGTTTTAAAGTATTGTTAAAATTTAAATCAAGCAATGAGAACTTTTTAATTTAAAAATAAAAGATACACAAATGAAACGCTAAAAAGGTTAAAATTCCGATATTATTTAACAAAATCTTTAGATATTGTACTTTTAACAATAATTAGTTATATTCGTCTTTCTAATAGTAGGAGTAAAATGGTAAATAGCTCAATTAAAATTGTTTTAATTTCTTTCACATTGTTTCTTTCATTCGAGACTTTTGGCCAGAGTGCTATGGATTTTCACGTAAACAATGAAAAGGAAATAGAAAATATACTAGTTAAAATGACCTTAGAGGAGAAAGTGGGCCAAACTTGTCAAATCACATTGGACGCCATTTTGAAAACGGATGAAATCGGTAAAACCATTGAACCGATAAAAATTGATTTAGACAAATTAAAAGAGGCCATTAAAATTTATAAAATAGGTTCCATTCTTAATGTAAGCTCCCACACCTTGGGTTTGCCTATTTGGAATGATATTTTAAGCACAATCGAGAAAGTAAGTAAAAGTGAAAATTTCGAAATTCCAATTATTTATGGAATTGATGCTATTCATGGTGTCAATTATACCGTTGGTGCTACATTATTTCCGCAGGAAATTGGACTAGCCGCCACATGGAACAAGGAAATTGCCAAAGATTTCGGTCGAATTACCGCATATGAAGCCCGGGCCACTGGACTCAGATGGAATTTTTCGCCCGTTTTAGATTTAGGTCGACAGCCACTTTGGTCACGTTATTTTGAAACTTTGGGCGAGGACCCTTATTTGTGTAGTATTCTAGGTGAAAAAATTGTTAACGGTTATCAAGGCGTCGGAAAATTAGATGCTTATCACGTCGCAAGTTGTTTGAAGCATTTTGTTGGATACAGTGCTTCTTCTTCTGGTCGTGATAGGACTCCAGCATGGATTCCAACAAAATATATGCATGAACTGTATTTGCCATCCTTTAAAAAAGCTGTTGAAGCTGGTGCGATGACACTAATGATTAACAGTGGTGATGTTAATGGTGTTCCAGGCCACGCAAATAAATATTTACTGACCACTTTGTTAAAAGAGGAATGGGGTTTTAAAGGTTTTACTGTTTCGGACTGGGAAGACT
>JBDNIA010000051.1:0-3048 GCA_041688525.1 Crocinitomicaceae bacterium
TCTCGATTTTTCATGGTTTTAACTTCTAAATATGAATATTATGCAAACGATTACGGCTTTGTACGTCCAATAGAATCAGTTGATTTTTCTGGAATATTAATTGGAACAAGAAATCGAGATATTGTAACAAATAGTATCACTGGCGAACTTATCTTCACAAAAAGAATGGGTGTGAATATTCGTCTCAGACATTATTGGCAGCGTTTGAAATACAACCATTTTAATGATTTACAAAGTGGCGGGAATCGCATTCAAAACGACTATTTCCCATTAAACGAAGAAGGGAATTCTGTGCATAATCAGAGTTACAATGCCTTTACACTCGATCTAAACTATAAATGGGTATTTTTTCCCGGTTGTGAATTTTTGATTTTCTACAAAAACAACATTTTCGCTAGACAACAAGGTTTAGATAAAAGTTATTTCAATACTTTCCAAACTCTGTTTGACCAACCTCAAATAAATAGTATTTCTGCTAAAGTTTTAGTGTTTGCAGATGTTCTTTATTTCAAAAAAGGCGGAATAAAAAACATGTTGTGAAACAATCTTAAGTTTCAACAAAAGTTCGTTGCAAACAGTTGATAAAATAGTCCGTTCAATTTTAAAGACTTATACTGTCATAAACAAGGAAGTAGTTGATTTTCTCACCTTAGCTTGAAATTGATTTTTATCCTCTACACTTCGATAGCCTAAGGCGCAAATTACGCTTGCGGTTAAGCCTTTCTCTGATAAGCCGAGAATCTCGTCATAAGCAGCAACGTCAAAACCTTCTATTGGCGTCGCATCAACTCTTAGTTCCGCCGCAGTTTGAAGTAAAAATCCAAGAGCAATATATGTTTGTTTCGTGTTCCAAGGGACAAATTCAAGTTCTGTTAATGATGAAATTGCTCCCTTTATAGAATTGCCAAAAGCTTTGGTGTGCTCTAACTCTATTTTCCGCGTTCTAGAAACATTTTCCATGTAGGAGTCTACATCAAAAGAGGTAATATTTTTTTGAGCCGTAAAAACGAACAAATGTGAAGCCTCAGTAATCTGCGTTTGATTCCAAGAATGGGACTTTAATTTTTCTCTTATTTCCGCACTAACCACGTCTATAACCTGAAAAGATTGCAAACCGTAAGAAGTTGGTGTCAGGCGAATGCTTTCCTTTAAAATATGTAAATCTGTATCACTGATTTTTTTTGTTGCATCGAATTTTTTCACGGCGTATCGCCATTCTAAAGCGTCGATTATTGTGTTCTTCATAATGTATAAGTCCTAATTAATTTATCTGTTTTTACTTTATAATAAATTGTGTTTTAAAATTCCATTGGAACTTCAATTACCATCACTTTACAATCTGTTATGGCTTTGAATGTAACTTCTTTTTCTTCCCATATCCCTATAGCATCTTTTTCCTCAAGAGTATCTCCTTGAATGTTTGTATTTCCATGAATGACCATAGAATAGATACCATTTTCGCTAGAATGTATTTTGTAAATAAGCTCTTTTCCTTGCTCTATTTCTGCCATGTGTAACCATGCATTTTGATAGATCCATGAACCCTCATCCTCTGGGAATGGAGATATTAATTGAAGGAAATTATTCTTCATTTTCGCAACATCAATGGAAATTTGATCGTAACGCGGTTCTACATTCTTTTTATTTGGGAAAATCCAAATTTGGAATAAATTAGTGAAGTCAGTACTTGGGTTATTTTCACTATGACGAACACCTCTTCCTGCGCTCATTACCTGTATTTCCCCCTCTTTAATTACTGAAGCATTTCCCATGGAATCTTTGTGGGCTAAAGGTCCGGAAAGTGGAATGGTGATAATCTCCATATTGTCGTGTGGATGAGTATCAAAACCTTTTTGGCCTTGTATGGTGTCATCATTTAGAACGCGAAGTGCTCCGAAATTAATTTTATTCGGGTCGTACCAATTTGCGAAACTGAAGGAATGATTCACCTTTAGCCAGCCAAAGTTGGCTGAGTTTCTACTATTAGATTTATGAATAATTTACTTCATATGGCTTTCTCGATTTGCAAAGGTAGTGAACATACATACCGCGGTAACTATGTTTGTGAATTTTTAATAATAATCTGTTTACATCAGACACTTTCTGTAACTCTTTTCACTAAAATATCTGTTTATCTTCGTAAATATTCATCTTTAAACAAAACACAATAAAATGTAGATTTGGGATCATATTCTTGAAATTATATACCCGTTGTCATTCATATAATTACTATTGTCAAAGTCGTATTTTTTTTGAGAGGAAATAAGACGGCGAGAATGAAATTTGGTCAAACTTTTATATTATAAATTAATCGACACGTTTTTGGGTGTCAAACCCTTGTCATCCGGACTTTTTATAATTTATTTGTTTTTTCATTGACACACTCTAATTTAAACACAAAATTATCTCTAATTTTAAGTCTGAGGGAAAGTTTTATTAAATTATTTACGATTCCTTAACAGCTTGAAACAAATCCAAGCTAAAAAATGTTTATACCTTTGCGCATTTCAAAATAGATTCATGAAGAATATTTTAACTTTTTCTATCCTTCTACTTCTCACAAATAACTACTCATACGGACAAACAAAGTTTACCTTGAGTGGTACAATAAAAGATTCCACCACGGGTGAATCGTTAATTGGCGTGAGCATACGGCCGCAAGAAATAAGTGGAGTAGGAGCAATATCGAATGAGTATGGCTTTTATTCATTGACCTTGCCAGAGGGACAGTATACTTTTGTTGCCAATTATCCAACCTACAATAAATATATTCGATCCGTTAAGTTGAACCAAAATGTTACCCTAAATGTAAATTTAGCCGCCCAAATTATGGAAATAGGTACAATAGAGGTCAGCACGAAAAAGAAGGATGAAAATATTCGGCAAGCCCAAATGGGCGTCGAAAAGATTGATATGTATGAAATTAATAAAATACCCGTAATTTTCGGTGAGAAAGACATCGTTAAAACACTTCAATTGCTTCCCGGCGTCAAATCTGCTGGCGACGGAAATTCAGGCTTTTTTGTTAGAGGTGGTGCGGCAGACCAA
>JBDNIA010000009.1:0-11800 GCA_041688525.1 Crocinitomicaceae bacterium
AATGGTGTTTTGGTAGCTTCTCTATCAGCAAATTGGCTAAGTCAAAATTCATATTCCCTAACCAATAATTCGATCACATTCTCAACAAATTGCGATAACATGGAGCCTATTTATCTTGGTATTGAATGCTCAGGAGCTAATTCAACTGATTTATGGTCGGGAATTACTCCTTGGCAAGGTTATCATCAAAATCAAAGCAATGAACTAAAAATGACGTGGGGAAATAATAACGGTTTAGCCCTAAGCGGTTACACTTTGTTATTAACCTATCCCGCTGGTCTAGTGCCAGATTTGAATTCTATCGATAATTCAAATTATGTTCATTCTGGCAATAATATTATTTGGACTTTTGGACCGGGATTCGCAAATAGCAGTAAGTATGATGTAATAGCATTTTTTATTCCATCGGGTTTACCATCTTCTCAGGAACATATTTTTTCAACCAAAATCTCTTCTTTGGGAGGAGCTAATGATTCCGATACATTAAACAATGAGAGTAGATTATGTCTAATCCTAGATAATAATTATGATACCAACGATAAAACTGTCAGTAATTCTAGGATTCTTAAGCCTAATGTGCAAGATGAATTGACCTATGTGATTCGTTTTCAAAATACGGATAGTTCTCTGTACCAAAATATTTATATAATTGATACATTAAGCACGAATTTGGATTGGTCAACCCTAAAGATAATTTATACATCACATAACTTGCAGTTGATAGATCTCGGAAATGGGGTTATGAAATTTAATTTTCCTGGAATTTGGTTGCTAGATAGCACGAGCAATGAATCGGAATCATACGGTGAGGTGGTATTCTCAGTGAAAGAGAATGCGAACAACGGAAATGGAACAACTATATTGAACACAGGATTTATTTACTTTGATTGGAATGCTCCAATCAAAACAAATACTACAATAAATACCAATGCTTTTCTTGGACTGGAGGATATTTCTGTCAATGAAATTGTAGTTTCGCCAAATCCTTTTGATAATAAAATTGCCATTAGTTCAACGAAGCGAATTGACAACATAACGATTGTTGATATTACAGGTAAAATTGTCTTTGAAATAGATAATAAAGGATATAATACAACAATCGAACTGGAAAGTCTCAATCCAGGTTTGTATTTGATACAAGTAAAATCAGGTACTGAAATTTCAACTAAGCGAATAGTGAAAAAATAGTCAAATCTCTTTTTTTTACAATATTGTTAATTTAAAAGGGGGTAAGTTGATAAAAAATCATTTTCTTTTGACTTGACCCCCTAAAAAATGATGTACATTTGTCAAAAATCTTAAAAATTAAGAAAATGGCAACTAAAAGAATGCAGGCGTACCAAGATGTTATGAGTCGAGTTCCACGAAAAATGGCATTTGATGGTAAAATCTCTGAAGTTTTTGGAGAAAATGTTTTTCATACAGAAATCATGCGGGAATACCTTCCAAGTGAAGCTTATAAATCGATGATTGAATCTATTCAAAACGGAACGCGTCTGGATCGCCGCATTGCAGACCAAGTTGCTTCAGCAATGAAAGATTGGTCACTGACAAAAGGTGCCACACATTATACACATTGGTTTCAGCCTCTAACGGGCTCGACTGCCGAAAAGCACGATGCATTTTTTAAGCCTGTAGGTCCAGGAAGAGCCATAGAGCGATTTGATGGTGATTTATTAGTCCAACAAGAACCAGATGCCTCTTCATTCCCGAATGGTGGAATCAGAAATACTTTTGAAGCTCGTGGTTATACCGCATGGGATCCTTCATCACCAGCTTTCGTCATTAGTAAAACACTGTGTATTCCAACTATCTTTATTTCTTATACAGGGGAAGCTTTGGACTATAAAATGCCGTTGCTCAAAGCGCTTCACGCAGTTGATGAAGCTGCAACTGCTGTTTGCCAATATTTCGACAAAAACGTACAAAAGGTCCAGGCAACACTCGGTTGGGAACAAGAGTATTTCTTGATTGATTCTGCATTGTATAATGCGCGTCCCGATATTATGATGACAGGAAGGGCTTTGTTTGGCCACGCGCCAGCAAAAGGTCAACAATTAGATGATCACTATTTTGGGTCAATTCCAGAAAGAGCGACTAATTTCATGCGTGAATTTGAATATGAAGCAATTCGATTGGGTATTCCTGTAAAGACAAGAAACAATGAAGTCGCACCTAATCAATTCGAGTGTGCACCGATATTTGAAGAATGTAATTTAGCCAATGACCACAATCTTTTGTTGATGGACATCATGGAAAAAGTTGCAAGAAAGCACGATTTTAGAGTTTTATTACACGAAAAGCCTTTTGCAGGGGTAAATGGTTCTGGAAAACACAATAATTGGGCTTTGGCTACAGATACTGGTGTTAACTTATTGGCGCCAGGAAAAAACCCTAAATCAAACCTACAGTTTTTGACATTTCTAGTCAATACTATAAAAGCTTTACATGATAATGCAGATTTGCTTCGTGCTTGTATTGCTGGAGCGGGGAACGACCACCGTTTGGGCGCAAATGAAGCGCCTCCAGCTATTATCTCGGCATTTATTGGATCTCAATTGACACAAGCTTTAGATAATTCAGAGAAGAATGTGAAAGCTGGGAAAATGACGCCTGAGGAAAAAACAGAATTAAAATTGAATATTGGCAAGATTCCTCAAATCATTTTGGATAATACCGATAGAAATAGAACTTCACCCTTTGCTTTTACGGGAAATAAATTTGAATTCCGTGCTGTCGGCTCCTCGGCAAACTGTGCGTCTGCTATGATTGTTCTCAATACAATTATGGCAAATCAATTGAAGATATTTAAAAAATCAGTTGATGGTCGCATGGATAAAGGTGAAGGGAAGGATGAAGCTATTCTGAAAGAACTTCAGGTTTTGATAACAGATTCTAAGAAGATTCGTTTCGAGGGAAACGGTTATGGAGCCGAGTGGGTAAAAGAAGCCGAAAAAAGAGGCTTGTCCAACTTGAAAGATACACCGAGCGCATTGAAAGTTTGGGGAGATAAAAGAGTTGCAAAATTATTTGATGATATGGGGGTTTTGACGCCTCGCGAATTGCATGCACGTCAAGAAATTGAATATGAAGCGTATGTCTATAAAATTCAAATTGAAGCACGTTTAATGGGTGATTTGGCTTTGAATCATATTTTGCCAGCAGTTGTCGAATATCAAAATAAATTATTAACTAATGTACAAGGAATGTTTGACGTTCTTGGCGAAAAACAAGCAAAAGTGGCCTGTGATGCTCAATTAGACTTGATCATGAGAACATCTTTACACATGAACAAGATGAAAAATGCATGTGATAAAATGTTAGTGGATCGAAAAGATGCTAATAAAATTACAGACATGGAGAAAAAAGCGAGAGTTTATTGCGATAAAGTAAAAGTTCATTTTGATGAAATCCGTTATCATGCCGATAAATTAGAGATATTAGTAGACGATGAGCTTTGGCCATTGCCTAAATTTAGAGAAATGCTTTGGACAAGATAAATTGTCTAATAGATGGGAAAATGAGTTAATGAAAGTTGACTCATTTTTTTATCTCGATAAGTTTGATTTATGGTTCATTTTTTACTTACATTTGTCTTATCTATAATTAATCTAAATAAGAAAATCTTTACTCGGATGAAAGTTGTAATAGCAGACAATAATGATATTGTAATAGTGGGATTACAGAGTATTTTGCACGCCGAAAAAGGAATCGATGTTGTAGGAGAGGCTAGAGGAAACGAACAACTTTTGACGCTTTTAAAACAATTTGAAACGGATGTTTTATTAATCGATTATACCGCCCACGGGTTTGATATAGATATTATACCGAAAGTGTTGAGTAAATATCCATCAATAGAAATCTTAGCCATTACGCCTGAACAATCTGCACATACACTAATTCAAGCTTTAAAAAGTGGTGTTAAGTCTTACATAAAAAAAGATTGTGATGTCGCGGAAATTGTTGATGCTGTTAGAGAAACAGCCAAAGGGACAAAGTTTTTCTGTGGACAAATATTAGAAACTATTCAAAAAGCATCAATTGACGTGAACGATATTGATTTGGATTCATTTAGCTGCTCGCCTGTGCTACTCACTGAACGCGAAAATGAAATCATTATTTGGATAGCGGAAGGATATACCAATGGTCAAATAGCTGAAAAATTATTCATTTCAAATCATACTGTGAACACGCATCGGAAAAATATTATGACGAAATTGGGAGTCAAAAACACCGCTGGAATGGTAATGTATGCAGTAAAAACAAATTTGATAAAACCCAACAAATTTCTTTTTAGCTCTGAAAACTCCTGAAATCGAATTTTCCGTATTTATTAAACGGTAAAGTTATTGCCATATATCGGTTTTAATTATTCCCTCAAAGGGTGAACATGCAAATTAAACGATATACTAACAACGCATTCTTAAAATCTTGAATACGTAAATACAATCTTCTTACTATATTTGTAACTTCTATTTTAACAAGATAAATTCATGGCAACAAAAGCTCCAAAAAAGCCAAGCACATCAACGGTTAAGTCAAAAGCGGATCAAGGAACAAAATTTTCAAAAGAAACCTATCTGAAATGGTACAAAGACATGTTGCTCATTCGTAAATTCGAAGAGAAAACAGGTCAACTGTATATCCAACAAAAATTTGGTGGTTTTTGTCACCTTTATATCGGTCAAGAAGCAATCGTTGCAGGCACGGCAAGTGCTTGTAAAGTCGGAGATAAGCATATGACAGCTTATCGCGATCACGCGCATCCAATTGCGTTAGGAACAGATCCCAGAGTTTTAATGGCGGAATTATACGGCCGCACAACGGGATGTTCTAAAGGAAAAGGTGGTTCTATGCACTTTTTTGATAAAGAAAGAGGATTCATGGGTGGACATGGTATCGTTGGAGCACAAATTGCCATGGGCGCAGGCGTTGGTTTTGCTGAAAAATATGCAGGTACTGATAATGTTGCTGTGGTTTCTATGGGTGATGGTGCTGTTCGTCAAGGTGCTTTACACGAAACGTTCAACATGGCTATGTTGTGGAAACTTCCTGTTGTTTTTATTATTGAGAATAACAATTATGCAATGGGAACTTCAGTAGAAAGAACAACGAACGTTCAAGATTTGTCAAAAATTGGTCTTTCATATGAGATGCCGTCCAAAATCGTAAATGGAATGCGACCGGAATCTGTGCATGAAGCAATCGCTGAAGCAGCGGAGAGAGGTAGAAAAGGTGAAGGTCCAACTTTATTAGATATTAGAACGTACCGCTATAAAGGACATTCTATGTCTGATCCCCAAAAATATAGAACCAAAGACGAGCTTGCTGAATGGATGGAGCAAGACCCAATCGAGCATTGCTCAAAAGTTATCAAAGAAAACAACTGGATGACTTCTAAAGAATTTGATGAGGTTTCTGAATGGGTGAAGAAGGAAGTTGATGAATCAGTTAAATTTGCTGAAGATTCTCCTTATCCAGAGGGAAAAGATTTGTATGATGATATCTACAAAGAACCTGATTACCCTTATATTATTGAATATTAATCGATTAGACAAATAAAAGAATATGGCTGAAATTATATACATGCCGCAATTGAGTGACACCATGACAGAAGGGGTCGTTGCTGATTGGTTGAAAAAAGTTGGAGATACAGTTGCTTCAGGTGAATTGCTTGCTGAAATCGAAACAGATAAAGCAACAATGGAATTTGAATCCTTTTATGATGGTGTTTTACTTTACATCGGAGTGGAAAAAGGACAAGGAGCTCCTGTAAACTCAGTTTTGGCTATTATTGGTGAAAATGGAGATGATGTTCAAGCTATTTTGGCCAACGCCACTCCCGGTGGAGATTCAGCCAAGTCCAAAGAAGAGGCTCCTGAAAAAGAAGATGCTACTAAAGAAGTTGAAACAAAACAAATGGAGCGCGAACCAAGTCCCGAACCTGTCGATAAGATGCCCGTTTCAGCATCCGCGCCTTCGTCCAATGGTTCAAGTGATTCTCGAGTTATGGCGAGCCCTTTGGCGAAGAAATTGGCCGAAGATAAAGGAGTTGATATTTCTCAAGTAGCTGGAACAGGTGAAAACGGACGAATTGTAAAGCGTGATGTTGATCATTATGTTCCCTATACGCCCGCAGAGAGACCAGCTTACGCATCTTCGGCAGTTGTAGGCCAAGAAAGTTATACAGACGAGCCTGTTACACAGATGAGAAAAACGATTGCTCGTCGATTGGCAGAAAGTAAATTTACGGCTCCACATTTCTACTTGAATTTAGACATTAGTATGGACAATGCGATAGCGACCAGAAAAGAAATGAATGCCAGCGGTGAAGTTAAAATTTCATTTAATGATATGGTTGTGAAATCCGTTGCAATGGCGCTTCGCAAGAATCCCAATGTGAATAGTTCATGGTTAGGTGATGTTATCCGTCGCAATCAACATATTCACGTTGGAGTAGCCGTAGCTGTGGAAGATGGATTATTAGTTCCTGTAGTTAAATTCGCAGATTCTAAAGGTTTAGCACAAATCGGTGATGAGGTGAAGACATTTGCTCAAAAAGCGAAAGATAAAAAACTACAACCATCTGATTGGGAAGGAAACACATTTACAATTTCAAATTTGGGAATGTTTGGTATTGATTCGTTTACTGCAATCGTTAATCCGCCCGATGCCTGTATTCTTGCTATTGGTGGAATCAAGGAAATTCCGGTAGTTAAAAATGGTCAAGTCGTTCCAGGAAATGTTATGAAAGTTACTTTGTCTTGCGACCACCGTGTGGTAGACGGAGCAACAGGTGCAGCTTTCTTAAATACGTTTAAAGAATACATGGAAAATCCAGTTAAAATGCTTATTTAACTACAATGATATAAAATACTTAAAGTCAGGCTTTTTAGTCTGACTTTTTTTTATTGAAATTATTTTAAGATAGGTTTTTTTTCTCCCGAGTAAAGAAAGATATTTAAAGTATTTTCTTCCGGAGGAATTGGGCAAGAATATCGATGGGAATACGCACAATAGGGATTGTACGCAAGGTTGAAATCAAGAGTTATTTCTGTTTGCGTTTTTTCTAATATAAGATCTAAATATCGACCGCCTCCATAGGACATATCTCCACAAGTTAGGTCGCGAAATGGAACAAAGAAATAGTTTTTGTATCCTTTATTGCCTTTCAATTCCATATTCTGATATACAGTAAGTTGAAAAGGTTTTCCATTTATATTGAACGACAAGCATCCGTATTTTCGATAAATCGGTTTTCGTTCTGTCGATGTTGGCATTTCAAACTTCTTTCCGACTGACTTTCTAAATTGAGCTTGGACAACGTAGTTGGTATCAATAAAAAAATAATTAAGACCTTTAAAATAGGATAAGTCTTCAGCGGTTAGAATGCCTTTTTTCGCATCTAAAAGCTCGGCTTCTTTCACTTTTCTAGCAGAAATAACAGCTATAGAATAGCTACTTTGCGAGATAGACTGAAATGTCCATAAAAATAAAAGGTAAAAAATAAATATTTTCATCTTGACCCAAAAATTGCGCTTCCCACTCGAATCATTGAGCTTCCTTCTTCGATTGCAATTTTGTAATCACCGCTCATTCCCATTGAAATCTCCTTAAAATCACTGTTGTATTCAAAGAAGTGGCTTTTAATTACGTTGAAAAAACCTTCAAGATTTTGGAACTCCTCTCTGATTTGATTTTCATCTTCGGTATTACTCGCCATTCCCATTATGCCCGCTATGGAAACATTTGCCATTTCTATGAAGGTCTTGCTTTCCAAAAGTTCCTTGACTTCCTCGAAAGTCATACCGAATTTGCTCTCTTCTAGTGCAATATGGAATTGCAGTAGGCAGGGGATAACTCTTTCAAATTTAGCGCCTTGTTTGTTGATTTCTTTCAGGAGCTTTAAGCTATCTACCGCGTGGATTAAACTAACAAAAGGGGCGATGTATTTAACTTTATTGGTTTGAAGGTGGCCAATTTGATGCCACGAGATATCCTTTGGTAGTGTTTCAAATTTTTCAACCAGTTCCTGTACTTTATTTTCACCAAAATGACGCTGACCTTCGTTGTAAACAACCAGAATTTCCTCTTTGGATTTGGTTTTAGAAACAGCGACCAAACAAACATCTTTTGGAATATGTCTTTTAATTTCTTGATAAGTAGAACTATTCATTGATTGGGTAAATTGTTAACCCACTGCGCATTTTTGGTTCTATCCAAGTGGATTTTGGTGGCATAATCATTTTGTTATCTGCGACTTTCTTTATTTGATCGATGCGAATGGGGTAGAGTATGAATGCTAAATCGAATTTACCTTTTAACATCTTACGGATTAAATTATTTTCAGGCTCAATACCGGAAATGAAACCGACGTTTCGATCGGTTTTCAAGTCTGATATACCCAGCAGAGGCGTGAGCACAAAGTTGGTAAGTATTTCGGCGTCTAGGCTTCTTACTGGATGATTCGGTTCTATAATTTCCGCTTTGCAAGCAAGGCTGTACCAATTATCTTCGAAAAACATGACTATTTCGTGCTCGTGATAGGGTTTTCTGTAACTTATCAAGGGAAGTATGGTGAAGTTAGAACCAAGTCCTTTTAAGAATGTGTTGCGGTCAAAATTGGTTGTGTTTTTAACCAGTCGGTTGTATTCGTATATTTCGAGTTCTTTTTCATCTATCAAAAAGGAAAGAAAATAGCCATCATTGCTCGTTTGTGTATTATTCGATTTTCTGGCTTGGTGTAAAAGACCTGAGGAGGCAATTCTGTGGTGGCCGTCAGCAATATAACAAGCATCCATTTTTTGAAAGATCTGAACAGTTAAAGCGCATTCTGCTTCATCCATAAGCCACATTTCGTGCTTCACCTCATCTGTAGTAGTGAACTCATATTCAGGTCGTTCATAGCAAATTTGTATGAGAATATTATTTAATTCTTCATCTGTCTTGTGACTGAGTAATACTGGTTCTGCGTTGTAGCCTACAACATTTAGATATTTCGTAAATAGCTCTTCTTTGGAAGTTATGGTTGCTTCGTGTTTTTTGATTTTATCTAAATTGTAATCTTCTATACTTGAAGCAGCTATTACGCCGGTAAAGACATGATTTTTTTTGGATTGCCGATAGACGTATAAAGTTGGTGTTTTATCTCGTTTTAATACATCCTTCCCAATATATTCTGCATATTTGCTTTTCACCAAATTTAGCCGGTTGGTATACTCTGTGTCATTGGACGATCCTCCGAGTAAGTCAAAATTTGGATTAATAATTTGCAGAAAAGTATAAGGATTACTTCTAAGTTTGGCTTTGAGTACACTTTTCTTGTAGCAGTAGAATGGACGCGTTGCTACGAGGTGAACTTTATCACGATATGGACGCAGCGCTCGAAAAGGTTTGATGTTAATCATAAATCTTCAAAATGTTCCAAACTTGTCAATAATTAAATCTGCTAATTCCTCGCCAATTCTATCTTGCGCTTCAATTGTTGCCGCACCGATGTGAGGTGTGCAGGCGATTTTTGGATGATTTAACAACTCTTTTCTTGGGTTTGGTTCATTTTCATAAACATCCAAGCCTGCTGCGGCAACTTTGCCAGAATTAAGTGCAGCGATCAGCGCATCTTCATTTATTACGCCACCGCGCGCTGCATTAACAAGTCTTACTCCTGTTTTCATTAATTTGAATTCTTCCTTAGATAAAACAGCAGTCCCGTCGTTTTGTTTAGGAACATGAAGTGAAATAAAATCCATTTCAGGTAAATATTTATGTAAATCGGTTTGTACTTGAATTTCGGTTGAAAGTGATGCGATACCTTGTATATGCGGCAGTTGTATTGTGATACTTTTTGATTCTATTGAAATAGCTATAACTTTCATGCCGCATCCTAATGCATAAGATGCAAGGCTTTGACCTATTCGGCCGAAACCGATAATGCCTAGAGTTTTGCCTCTTAGTTCGATTCCTTTACCATAGTTTTTTTTCAAAGTAGAAAAGTTCTCACTGTCGATATTTTTGAAACTTTCATGGAAAAATCGAGAAATAGAAAAAAGTTTACCCATTACGAGTTCAGCAACGGATTGCGATGAAGCGGCAGGCGTATTGATAACGGTTAAGCCTTTTTCACGGGCATAGTCAACATCTATATTGTCCATTCCAACTCCTCCGCGTCCAATTAATTTAAGATTTGGACAATTGTCAATGACTTCTTTTCTTACAGTTGTTGCGCTTCTTACAAGAACAATTTCAATGTTTTTTTCATTAACTTCTTTAATTAAGTCAGTCTGTTCAACCTTATCTAAATCAACATAGTACCCTGCTGTTTCTAGTTTTATTATTCCAGATTTAGATATACCGTCGTTTGCTAATATTCTCATGTTAACCTTTTGTTCTTGTGAATTCGTTCATAACATCAACGAGTACTTGTACACTTGTAAGTGGGAGCGCATTGTACATACTTGCACGATATCCACCTACTGATCGGTGACCGGGAAGACCAACTATATTGGCTTCTTTCCAAAGGCTATCAAATTCAGCAGCGAGTGCATCGTTTTCTAGTAAAAAAGTCGCATTCATTTTTGATCGATCTTCTTTTGAAACTATTCCTCTAAACAAAGGATTGGTGTCAATTTCGTTGTATATTAGATTTGATTTTGCATTATTGTCTTTCTCTATTTGCGTTATTCCTCCTTTTTCAATCGTATTTCGCAAATTTAGCATTGAAACATAAATAGAGAATACCGGAGGTGTATTAAGCATAGATTCCTTGTTAACCTGAAGCTTTAAATCTAAGTAAGAAGGTAAAAACTTTGAAGTAGATTTTCCAAGAATATCATCCTTGATAATGTATAGCGTAGCGCCCGCTGGTCCTAAGTTCTTTTGGGCTCCTGCGTATATTAAATCAAAATCACCAATGTTAATTTCTTTAGAGAAAATATCGGACGACATGTCACAAACTAAGGGTACGTTTGTTTGTGGAAATTCTTGAAATTGAGTTCCATAAATGGTATTATTGGAAGTGAAGTGTAAGTAATCAAGTTCGTTTTCGATTTCAAATCCTTTTGGGATATACGTAAATCCCTTATCTTCTGATGATGCAACGGTGCGCGCATCTATACCTACTTTTTTCGCTTCTAGAATTGCTCCAGTAGACCAAGTCCCGGTATTTATATATCCAGCTTTACCTTTTCTCATCATGTTTAATGCTGAAATTGTAAATCCGAGAGATGCTCCTCCTTGAAGAAATACTACACTATAACCTTTTGGCACTTTTAGTGCGCTTTTAACAAGTTCCACGGCTTCATCCATCACACTGACAAAATCTTTGTGCCTATGTGAAACTTCTAATATGGATAATCCATTAAAATCTAATACACCTTCTGCTGCTTGTTTAAAAACATCTTGAGGAAGGATACAAGGACCTGCTCCGAAATTATGTTTCATTTTTAAATTCTTTAGATTAATGCAAAAAAAAGCCATCCATTAAGGATAGCTTTTGAAGAGTATTGTATTTATTTGGCTTCAGTATCTTTTTTCTTAGTTACCACTTTTTTCGCTGGAGCTTTTTTCACTGGAGCTTTTTTGACAGCTACTTTTACTGTCTCATTAGCGCTTTCAGCTTTTTTCACTTTTTTCGGTGCAGCAATTGGAGCAGATGTCGTATTTTTCTTTTTTGGTCTAGAAATACCAAAAGAACCCATACTTCTTTTTCCTTTCGCTGTTTTTTTATCACCTCTTCCCATAATTCTCTATTTATTTATATACACTACACTTAACAATGTACAAATATACTATTCTATTTCCT
>JBDNIA010000052.1:0-4332 GCA_041688525.1 Crocinitomicaceae bacterium
TCAAGAATATTTCTTTAGATTCAATCGCTTGAATTTCAGAACTACGATTCTAGAAAAATTGCTAAACAGAATGACTTCCAATCTTCCAATGACCTGTAAATCAATTAAATGCAATGTGGCTTAAAGGGGTAACCCTATAAATTAAAAAGAAAACAATATAAATCAAAAAAGCTGAACAATGACGTCATTGTTCAGCTTTAATTAATAATTTTAATCCTTTAATAATCTGTATCGGTTATTTAGGACTAGACAATTTAATGGCCTTTTGCCGATAAATATCTTTCAGCATCCAAGGCAGCTATACAGCCTGTCCCAGCAGCCGTGATGGCTTGACGATATGTTTTGTCTGCAGCGTCGCCCGCAACAAATACGCCTGGCACATTCGTAAGAGATGTTCCAGGTTTTTCATATTTCACATAACCAACTTCGTCTAACTTAAGAAAGTCGACGAAAATATCAGTGTTTGGTTTGTGACCAATGGCAACAAAAAATCCAGTTGCTGGGATTGTTGCTACTTCACCCGTCTTATTGTTTTTAACCTTTACTCCGTTTACAACATCGTCTCCCAGAACTTCTTCTGTTTCTGTGTTGTACATGATCACAATATTAGGCGTTTTTTCAACTCTTTCTATCATAATTTTTGATGCTCTAAACACATCTCGACGAACTAGCATGGTTACTTTTGAGCATAATTTAGAAAGATAATGCGCTTCTTCGCAGGCTGAATCACCCGCACCTACGATAACGGTTTCTTGTCCACGATAAAAGAATCCATCACAGATTGCACAGGCCGAAACACCACCACCGTTCAATAAAAATTTTTGTTCACTCTCTAATCCGAGATATTTTGCAGTGGCTCCAGTGGAAATAATTACAGTTTCTGCATGGATCTCATGACCAGATTCAGTCCAACATTTGTGAACTTCACCGTTAAAATCAACTTTAGTAATAAAACCAAATCGAACATCTGTTTCAAAACGTTTTGCCTGTTTTTCTAGTTCCAACATCATTGCCGGACCGGTTATTCCGTCTGGGTAGCCAGGAAAGTTTTCCACCTCATTTGTAGTGGTTAATTGTCCGCCTGGTTGCATTCCTTGGTACATAACTGGTTTCATATCCGCTCTGGCCGCGTAAATTGCCGCGGTGTAACCAGCAGGACCTGATCCAATAATCAAACATTGTACTTTTTCTATATCACTCATATCATCAATAAAATTCTGAACAAAAATAACAGTTTTATTCTCAGAATTAAGGTCAAATTTCTGAAAAAATGAGTTAAAACGTTAATATTCTTGAATTCTAACCAAAAAAAAGAAATAAAGCTTTGGATAGGCTTTGTTTTACAAAATAAAGGGAGTAATTTTGTACCCCAATTTTGAAAACAAAGAATGATAGATACGGAACTATACCAAGCAAAAACTCTTTATCCTTTTCAAGAAAATACAGTTGCGTCAATACTAGAAGAACTTGAAAAGAATGGGAAAAATTTTAATCTACTTTATCAATTGCCCACGGGCGGAGGAAAGACAGTAATATTCTCAGAAATAACGCGGAATTATATTGAGAATTGGAAAGAGAAAGTACTGATCTTAACGCACAGAATAGAGCTTTCTGTTCAAACATCCAAACAGCTTTCTGCGATAGGTGTAAAAAATAAGGTAATCAACAGTGAAATCAAGACATTAGATGATCAAGATGAGTTTCATTGTTTCATTGCTATGGTTGAAACGCTAAATAATCGATTGCACGATGATGAAAATTTCATTAAGAATGTTGGTTTGGTAATTGTTGATGAAGCGCATTATAATAGTTTTAGAAAAATATTTCAGTTTTACGAAGAAGCAAATATTCTTGGTGTTACGGCAACTCCTCTAAGCTCGAATCGTGCGTTGCCACTCAACGATAATTACAATAAATTAATTGTTGGAGAGAGTATTTCTAATTTAATTGAAGGAGGTTATTTATCAGATGCAGAGACATTTACATATGATGTAAATCTCCATGGTTTAAAGATTGGTTCGAACGGAGATTTTACAGTGAGTTCATCTGAGTTGGTTTATGGAAACTATTTTATGCAAGAAAAACTCTTGTTCGCATATGAAGAAGTAGCCATTGGAAATAAAACCTTAATTTTTAATTCAGGTATTGAGACTTCAATGCGAGTGGAAGAAATGTTTAAAAAACGTGGATATCCTATACGTCATTTGGATTCTACATTTTCAGACAAGGACAGGAAAGATGTACTGTCTTGGTTTAAAGAGACAAAAGACGCAATATTAACATCAGTAGGTATTCTAACTACTGGTTTCGATGAGCCAACTGTACAAACAATAATTTTGAATAGGGCAACGCGCTCATTGACACTTTACCATCAAATGATTGGCAGAGGATCTCGGAAATTACCTAATAAAAGTGTTTTTAAGCTTATTGACTTAGGAAATAATGTTCGCCGCTTTGGAATTTGGCAAGATTACATAAACTGGCAGGATGCTTTTAAATTTCCAGATAGATTTCTGGAATCTAGATTAACAGAATCCGACGATATAGAGTTCGAGGTTGAATATGAATTTCCAAAAGGTCTTAAAGAAAGATTGGATGTAAAAAAATTGGATTCATTCAACATGCGCAACGTATACTATGAATGCATTGACAATAATCAAAAAGGAAAAATTGCTGTAGACCAGTCTTTAGAAAATCATTACGAAGTAATACATTCCGTTGCCACTGACTTTTTTGATGGTTTAGACTTGCAGACTGCGATACAAGAGCATATTGAATATCGTTTAAAGCAATACACAAAATGTATTTCAAAAAGTACGAATAATTACTTTAAGTTCTTGATTGAAACTTATAACCGCCAACTTCGACAAAAGTTGCGTGAGAATCTTGAAGACGAGTAAAATCTCAATAATTGAAAATAAGCGTTGTCGTATCGAATGCGTGGGTATAAACTGCATTAATACCATTATTTGATGTTCCTAGAACACTGTAGAGGTAGGAATAGTAGGTGTTCCCGTCATTGATGCAAAATATCGTATCATTTACAGCGCCAGATAGTATTTGTTTGTCAGCTGAACAGCACTCCGAACAACCAACTTTACCATCTTGTTTGGTGTACTGAAGTTGATCATTTGGATTTGGATTGTTGTTGTTAAATATTAAACGAGCCCATGCTTTAGCAGTGGTGTTAAGATTATATATATTAGCATCCTGCGTTAAATTGCCATAAGCGATAATACGCTCGATAGGAAAATAATTTGTAGGTGCAGCGCTGATTCGCACTTTTTCATATAAATCGTTTTGTATAGTGAAGGAATAATTACCATTGGATTCCGTAAGCACGTTTGTTAATAACGAATAATAGGCATTACCAGATTTTTTAGCTTCTATTTTCAAGGTCAAACCTGAAAAATTAGTTGAGAAAGTATTGTCATAGACATTGCCAGAAACAATATAGGTCACTACTTTCTTCTTGCATCCGCCGAACAATGAGATTACACTAATAATTAGAGCTATAAAAAAAAATGATCTTTTCATCTACTTGTATTTTTTCATAAAAGTAGGAAATCAAAATGTAAAATAATATTTCAATTTAAGTTTATGAATACAAGCATGAAAATTTTAAAAAGCTTACCTTTAAAGATTCAAATAAACTAGTATGTCAGAAGATAATAAAATCATTTTTTCAATGGTTGGTGTATCAAAGAATACACCAGCTGGAAAGCCAATTATTAAAAACATTTACCTATCGTTTTTTTACGGAGCCAAAATCGGGATTATCGGTTTAAATGGTTCAGGTAAATCTACAGTCATGAAGATTATTGCGGGTTTGGATCAAACATACCAAGGCGATGTTGTTTTTAATAACGATTACTCGATAGGTTATCTTCCGCAAGAACCGGATCTTGATTTAACGAAAACAGTTAAAGAAATTGTTGAAGAAGGTGTTCAGGAAACGATAGATGCATTAAAAGAGTTTGAAGAAATCAACAACTCTTTTATGAACGAAGAAATATTGAATGACCCCGACAAAATGGATAAATTAATTCAACGACAAGGTGAAGTTCAAGATATAATAGATTCTTTGGATGCATGGGAAATAGATTCTAAGCTGGAAAGAGCAATGGATGCACTGCGTTGTCCTCCAGATGATCAATTAATTGGAACGCTTTCAGGCGGTGAGAAAAGAAGAGTTGCTCTTTGCCGTTTGTTACTGAAAAACCCTGATATCTTATTGCTAGATGAGCCAACTAACCACTTGGATGCTGAATCTATCGAATGGCTAGAACAGCATTTACAACAATATGCTGGAACTATAATTGCTGTAACTCA
>JBDNIA010000394.1:0-2664 GCA_041688525.1 Crocinitomicaceae bacterium
AAACACATCTACAACTTGTGAAAATGCTAGTTGCGTAAATAAGATTGTTGTCAAAAGTAAAATTTTTCTCATGTTTTTTGTTTTTGGATTTCTCCACATTTAAATGCAAATATAGAGGACTTGATTCAAATAAACCAATTTGATTATTAACTTTTTGTGAACAAAAAAAATAGGCGTGAAAAATATCACGCCCATTTGAGTCTCATTATGAATCTATTAATCTTTCATGTGTTCGTCTTCTTCAGGATCTGGAGGAAATAACTTTGGGATATCTTTCAGATTTTGCAGTCGATCCAACATCTCTTCGAGTTGTGAAATTGTTAGTTGTTTACCAATAATTTTTTTGTCTTTATCCAACACAAATACCCGCGGATTTGAATAAATATCATAGGTTAAAGAGAAGTTCAATGACTTATAGTCTGTATATTTTGGAACAACTAATTCTGGAGTTGAAGTCGCTACATCATATAAATTCTGTGTTAGTGCAACATTGATGAAGGTTAAGCCATTTTTAGCGATAAATGTTTTCCATTTACCAAAATCTTCACCCATTGCTTTACAAATACCGAATACTTCAATATTTCTAGCTTTCCATTTTTCGGTATATAGTTTTTGAATTTTCGGTGTTGTTTTTTTACAGTGACCACAATCTGGATCCCAGAAATAAAGAATGGTATAGTCTGCTTTGATACTGTAAAAGTCGTGGAACGCTTCATCCGTTGAATCTCTTAAACTAATATTTGGTGGTTTAATTCCCAACACCGTGTTCTTCTGAGCAGGAATTTTATCGCACAATTCAATCAACTTATCCTCGGGCATCCAGTAAGCCGGAGATTTTCCATCTTCATTAAAAGTGCAGAAATATCGATCCGCCATCATTACGTAGACTTTATCCATTCCCATTTGCTTGCTTTTTTGAAAAGTTGTGATGACGTTCGTAACACAATATCTAAAAAATTCAGAGTTTTGCTCTAAACTATCGCACAGACGGAAAGCATATTTATTAATTGTATCCCAATGCTGAAGCAGCATAGTTTTCCCAAAATAGGTTTCTAGTTTATTGCCGAAAATAGGGGAATTAACTAATCGATCATCCGTGAAATCTACATTGTCAAAATAATGGTCTCTGTAATAATGGTAATTGAATTCTATATCAATTTTTACGCCGTTTTCGTCTGTGGGAGCGGGAGGCACAACAATATCCATAGACATTTTTACTAATTTGGAAACAAGAGTTGTTTTATTATCGGTGATTAAATTATTTTGATAGGCCAAAACATCTTTTGTTACATTTTCAATTTCTTCCGTTTTAGTTTTAAATTCTGGAGAATCTTTATCCAAAGCATTCCTTTGTTCTGCCAATAAAGTTGCTTTTGCACGCTGAGTTCCCAAATAAGTTATGTACTCCAGAAAAATTTTGTTTTCGACTGATTCTTTGACCTTCAAATTACCAGATAAATCAGGCATTGCGGTTTCCATGTTTAATTCTTCATTGTTGTAAATGAATTCGAAAAACTTTTGTCCGGGCAACAAAACACCGAACATACCTGGTTTTTGCTTTTTCCCGTTAAATTCTACAATTCCATTTTTAATTTCAGCCGTATCGGCGTAAAGTAAAGTTTTACCGTAATATTTTATCAAATATACGGTGGTGTCTTTTACTCCCGCAATCTTGAATTTTAATTTTTGACTAAAAACCGAATGGCTAGTAGCGAAGAGAAATGCAATAAGGATTAAATTTTTCATAGTTTACAAGGTATGTTTTCTTCTAAATTGACGAACAAAAATAAGAATAGTGAGATTTTTAACAGAACATTAACACGTTTAATATTCGTTAAGAATTCCTTTTCTTGCATTTGAATAACTTGCAAGGGCAAACAGAGCGTAGGCTAAAGCCAATGCAAATAAGGCGAACCATGCTACATTCGTTCCAATATAAAGACCGCCAGATTCAAACATTTCGTCTAAAAATATTTTGAAAATGAAGAAAATCCCAAGTCCAGTTGCAGCTACTAACCCAAATATTTTAATAAAATAATAGGAAAAACTATTGATTAATTTCTTAGGTGGATAACCAAGACGCAAAAGAGTTCTTACTTCATATGCATTTCTGGAAAGTAGGAGTTGTAAATATTGTATCAGCACTAAGCCTGAAACAAATACGGCAATAACGGATATGCCTAGGACGACCAAGAATAAAGTGCCAACTACACTCTTTAATCGGCCAACTACCATTTGTGAGTTTTTGGACTCTAAACCACGTTTGTTGAGTAAATCTTCGACCAGACCAAATTCACTTTCTTTACCCGAAATCATAATTTGAGTGATTTTGCTCTCTGTCGTCGAGGCGTAGGTTTCATTTCCGTAAAACATAAAGGTTTTGGGAACTAAAATGGATGCCACTTCATTCGTAAAACCTATGATTCTTGCGTTGACATGCTCTTCTCTGTCCGAATTATTTGGGTCGCGAAGTCTGAATTTGAATTTAATATCCATGGCTAAATCATCAGATATTTGTGGAATTCCACTTGCACTCATGAATGTATTCAGCATCACTAAGAAGTCGCGCGGTAAAATCATAGGTACAAATTCATCACCCTTTTCCCATTTCCATTTCACGCTTTTTACATCTAAGAAATCTTGGTCTACTGTTTGAATGAATAC
>JBDNIA010000053.1:0-4762 GCA_041688525.1 Crocinitomicaceae bacterium
CTTTGAAATTTCTTACAAAGACCCAACCTGCGTAAATTGCTCAACCCCGCCTGAAGATTTAGACTTGCAATGCTATTACCTCTCGGGAAAATATGAGGTAGAAGTGCACAAAAAAGATAAAATGCGCTTCCTTAGCAACAATACAATTGGTTTTCCAGGGCAAAAAGTGGTGATTAGTATTGATAGAAAGTAGCGCGAACTTTAAAATGTAGAATTACCTTGGTTTAAGAGGCACGATTGAACATAAAACTACAGGCATTTAGATAATGTTAAAATGTTAAATTTTTATTTAGTTGTTAAAAAATTTGGAGATTTTTTTTTTTTCTAATTACTTTTAAATCTAATTTAAAAACTTAATTTATGAAAAAAGCACTATTACTACTAGGCATTCTTTTATCAGGTTTCTCATTTGGTCAATTCAACACCCTTTGGACGAATACAATAAATTCAACAACCTCTGCGGGTTTTATTGGTCTCGGAACAAGCACTGCGTCTAACTCTGCAAATCCATTACCTGAGTTTAATTTACAATTGCATGGTACAATCGATTATTCGTTCACCACCCCAACAACCTATACTCGGGATGGTGATATTTTATATGGTTACCAAATAGACTACGGAAAAACGACTAGAATTGGTTTAACAAATACAACAACTGGAAGAACTGCAACGGATGGAGCAGTAATCCAAATGAGTGGAAATAATCTTTCTGTGCTAAACCGTGAAGTTGGCGAAGCAACTTTTGGGGCCAAAAACTTACAACTTAAATTTAGTACCAATAATCGATTATGGTTAGGCGGTAACATTAACACCTTTGCCACTAGTGGCACCTTTAATGTCAATGGAGGATTAGAAAATGGTTTATACGTACGATCCATTGGAGCAAATACATATGGACTATCAATTAACACAAAAGCTACTACTGATGCAATTCAAGTGTTTGCTACGGACGTTAATCCTACTTTGAAAAACTTTAAAGTTACTGCAAGTGGAGAAGTTTTTGCCAGAAGATACACCACAACCCTTGCAAATATCCCAGATTATGTTTTTGAATCGGATTATAATTTGATGAGTTTTTCTGATTTGAGAACATATCTTGAGATCAATAAACATCTTCCAAATGTGCCTTCTGCAAAAGAGTATGAAGCAAATGGCGTAGAATTAGGAGAAATGAACCGTGTACTCCTTGAAAAGGTAGAAGAACTAACCTTGTACATTCTTCAAATGGAAGAAAGACTGAAAGCGGTTGAAAGTGCCAAATAAAAGGCGTAACTTTTCTTAAAATCTTTTAATTATGAAATGGATATTTTTTATTTCGATGCTATTGTTGGTGACTTTTGGTTGCAGGAAAAAGCAGCCGGAAATGAATGCGGTGCAGAATGCTTGTGATTGTATTGAAGAGACGAGTGCGGAGTTTACGATTAATGAAATTTCGGCAATTGGTTTACCAGGTGAAATGGAAACCGAAACAGATACCTGTTATGCCAATAAAAATATACGATTCATCCCGAAAATGAAGAACGCAGATTATACTTGGTACATCGGTTCAGAAATTGTAAATGTAGAAATTTTAGGCAGGTATTTTTCCTTAGCCCAAGGAGGACAAGATATTCCAGTATCGTTGGTAGTTAAAAAGCAAGCCAACAATGTTTGTTTTCCGAACGATGACGGATACGATTCGATTACAAAGTCTTTTCATGTAGCAATGTACGATGCGTCTCTAAACACAATGGCAACTATCAATACCTACATAGAAGGATCTTATCGGCTTTTCGATACTCATAATACAGACAGTATAGATATAACCATTGATTTGTTTTATGATCATCTTCAGGCAAATGGTAATGGTATTCGGGTAATAAATTTACATGGTACGAATGATACAATACAGACTGCTGATGTGCGTAAAAATTACAGACAAATAAGAATTGTAAGTAAATTATTAGGCGATTTAGTTATAGAGTTGGATGGATCTGTAAAATTTGATTTTAAGGACAACACAATTTCTCCTCCAAAGATATACGCTCTCAGAGGCAGAAAATTATAAAACTAATTACAATAAATATGAAACAGTTAAATTACATACTTCTTATTATGTGCTTTGCAATATATGGTAATTTGTTTTCACAGATTGTACATACCATATGCGATGTTGAAGGATATCAAGCTACTTCAACGAATCCAAATAATGCATATAATGTAAATATCCCGCAAATTCCAAACGGAAATTGGTTTGTAAATGGCTTTGATTGGAATGGATATACCTACGAGTTACCAAATATGACCTACAATGGAATTTCATTAAGCAATAAGCCAGGATTGGTTTATTTAAGTATGCCGTCTTATTATGAATATTTGTATTGGGAATCACCTCTACACGAGCATCCCGTTTCCGAAGGTTGGGAAATGTTATTATCCAGTGTAGGTTATTATCCGGATAGTATTAATCTTAACCCATCGGCTGTATTTGGTGCACTTCCTTATGTAGTTTTGTATAATAAATATAAAGGTATTATCAGGGTATTCGTAGGCATTTCGCAAGATTTGGATGTGACTAATGCAACTCAATTGTTAACGGTCGATTTGGCATACACTCAATATTCTTATGATTTTAATTATTTAAGCGGTCTTTTAAGGTTATATGAAGGCAAAGATAAAGCCTTAGATATGCCAACGATAAGTGTAAAGTCTACTGCGGTAACACGCAACGCAACTGAAAAATCTAGGTGGTCAACGGTTGATTTTCAAGTGGCTTATGATCCATGTTCATGTAATACACCATCAAATCTACGAATAGATTTTAATTACCTTAAAAAATCTTATTTGAATTTGTATGGAAGATCGGTAGGGATAACAGACCCGGATATTTTATCGAATGAAATGGGAGCGAATCCAAATAAATTTTTAAGCAGTTTCGATAATAGTATTGTAGCTGACCAAAATAAACATGGTTTGGTAATAGACAAATATTTAGAAGTGACAATTGACCAATACATTAAGCGATACGAAAAATATCAGCTCGACCTGGCAATGGTGCAAAAGCACAACCAAAAGGTGAATCAAAATTTAGCCATTTTGAAATTAGCAAAAAAAGTTGTTGTTGCTGGCGTTGTGTTTTTTACAGCCGGTACGGCAGCTCCTGCTTTGGCCGCCCTGAAAACAGAAGCAATCAGTAGCAGTGTTGGTTTAGCTGCAGCAGGCGGATACAATCCTTGGCAAACAATAAGTGGTACTGCAACAGATTGGTTGGCTGTCGCAGACGATGGAACAGGAGGTTTGATAACTAAATATAATGGCTTAGTTGAAAAAATAGATGAAGTTAAATTTCTCGATGCCTTAGCAAAAGTATTTGGTGATGATGCAGAGACATTCGTGTCTAAAAATTTTAAACATCAAATTGACCCAACTGCACCTGAAAAACCTAGTAATACAATTACATATACTGAGATGTCATTTACGGGAACTATAGTAGATACCTTACCAAAAATTGGGCCTACTTTTATTCTACCAGGTTCATTCGGTGAGGATAGAGCTATTAAAACAAATGATTTTAATTTCGCAAATCCAAACAATATTGGTTCTTTCCCAATTTATAATGAAAATTTAGGGACTTTTGCCTTGTTAAACACGCCAAATTTAAATAGGTCGATGAATGTAAAAGACGAAAATATCAGAATTGATGAGTTTTGGGAAATGAAAATTGAAAACGCTTATAACCCAACTTCAAACCAAATGCAAATGACAAATGTTTGGTACATAAATAGTGGGATATATCAAAATTGGACGAATTATTACCAGTTTGAGTTGGATAGAGATTTGAAATATAAATACAATCAAGTATTAGATATTGATGGAACTCCAAGTCTTTCTGCAAGTTGGCAAATTCGTTCTAGACAGAATAACAGAGGCCCATTTGGTTGGGTTAATCCATCTTTCATTGACCCAATGTATACTTCAAATGTTGAAGGTTTTAATCTTCCTTTCGATCCAGATAAATATATAAGTATTTTTGGTAGCGATCAATTTTGGTTTAACAATGGTAATTTACCCTACCAACAGTATCAGAATACGAATATTTCAGGCTTGTTTCCAGCTCAATATACCTATCAAACTCCAGTAGGTTGGAAAAGATACGATACATTAATTTTAATTACACCCTTTATACCTATTGATAAATTCAAACCAGTAATTCCCGCTGTTGGTATTAAGAATGAGTATATGAATGCAGTTAGAACCAAATTTTTACCCGGTGATGCGTTTTATCCTGTATACGAAGATGGAAATTGGATTTTACCAGATATTGAGAATGTTCCGCATGATAAACCAACTCATGCTGATATGTCGAAACATGGAACTGTCTTAGAAGATTTTGATGTGAAATTGAAATTAAAAATGGATATTGACTTTATAACAACCAGGCAATTTGATAGCGAACAGAACAACATTACACAAATTTTTACTTACGATACTGAATTAACAACACTTGATTCAATTGATCTTCAATCAAATTTAGAAGGATCAAGTTTGGATTTTCACTTTGGTGTTTATCAAGAGAGTCTAGTTTTAGACAATACGATTTTTAATGGAAGTCCAGTTTCGGGTTGTATTCATGCAAATAATCACTACGAGTGTAAAGCTTGGAAAAATGTTAATATCATTGGTAATTTATCTACCCTTAATGGACAAACTGTAAATATTACAGCGGGAGAGATAATTGAAACATTTCCAAATTCTATAATTACGCCTGAAATAGTTTTGAAAA
>JBDNIA010000395.1:0-1563 GCA_041688525.1 Crocinitomicaceae bacterium
ATGATGAACTATTTGAAACAATGAAGTTTGACACCTTCTTGTCAGCAGACGAAGCGGTCAAATACGGCCTTGCTGACAAAGTAATTGATAAGAGACCATAATGACAAGACTAGAAGGCAAAGTAGATAAAGGGTGGGGCTTTGAGATCATATGGGCAACCAATGACAAATACTGTGGTAAACTTATGGTATTTGAAAAGGCTGGATCAAAGTTCTCCATGCACTTTCATAAAGACAAAGACGAAACTTGGTTTGTCAACGCCGGCAAATTTAAGTTGCTTTGGATTGATACTGCCACTGCAACACTATACGAAAAAGAACTTAACGAAGGTGACGTATGGAGGAATATGCCTCTTGTCCCTCACCAGCTCGAAGCGTTAATTCCTGGTTCGATTATCTTTGAAGTTAGTACTGCTGACAGTGTAGGAGATAACTTTAGAATCAGCCCAGGCGATAGTCAAAATGACAAAAGTACTGGTTAACGGTACTTTTGATATAATGCACGTGGGTCATCTAGAGCTGCTAGCGTATGCTAAGAGTCTAGGGGACTTTCTTGTTGTAGGCATTGATAGTGATGCCCGAGTGAAATCGTTAAAAGGATCTAGCCGTCCTATTAATAATGAGTATGAGCGATTGACTATGTTGGCTCACAATAAATGGGTTGACGAGGTCGTCGTGTTTAACTCTGACACTGAATTAATTAGTCTAGTAAATGCCTGTGACATCATGGTAAAAGGCAGTGACTATCGCGGCAAGCCTGTAATCGGACAAGATGTCTGTAAGCAGTTAATATTCTTTGAGAGAATAAATGGATATTCAACAACAGAAAAAATTAAACATATTATTGATAGGTGATACGTGTGTAGACATATATCAATATGGTACAGTAGATAGATTGAGTCCAGAGGCTCCGGTGCCTGTGTTTGTTCCCACACATAAAGAAGAACGAGAAGGCATGGCTGGCAATGTTGCTCTTAATCTTAAAGCACTAGGTTGTAATGTTAACTTGCTCTGTGGCCACCGCAGCACTAAAACTAGGCTAGTAGATAGCCGTAGTCGCCAGCGGATTATGCGAGTCGACGAAGATATTCAATCAACTCCTATTACGTTTGACACAGCAATACCAGATATCTACGACGCTGTGGTGATTAGTGATTATAATAAAGGTGTGGTTGACTACAACCTAATCATGGACATTATTCTAAATGTATCTTGCCCTGTGTTTATTGACACTAAGAAGACTGACCTAGAATGTATGCAAGGTGCATGGGTTAAGATCAACGAACTAGAATACAGCAAGATTAAAAGCGAGTGTAGCGGCTTGATTGTTACTCGAGGCAGTCGAGGTGTGACGTGCAAATCGTTTGATATTGATGTACCTGCACCTAAGGTAGAAGTAGTAGATGTAACGGGGGCTGGTGACACCTTCCTAGCCGCATTGACCTATGACTACCTACACACTAACGATATAAAACGAGCAATAGATTTTGCAAACCTTGCAGCAGCAGTCACAGTACAGCATCTTGGATGCTATGCTCCAACCATGGAAGAGATCATATGATAG
>JBDNIA010000396.1:0-4169 GCA_041688525.1 Crocinitomicaceae bacterium
ATTATATTGAAGTTGATTTACAAACATATACTGACTTTTCAAACGGCATCAAGCAAATATTAGATTACATTGTAATTGAAAATGCAAAAATAAAAGGTAAGATACACATTGTACTCAAACACATTGACAAGGCAGAAGACCGAGCACAGTCTAGGGGTATTATTGTTAAGCAAGTAATAGATCATAATGCAATTATTTTAAATCAAGACTTGTTTAACTGTACTTGGACAGCTACAAGTACAATGGATGATATAGTATGTGCAATGTTTGCACAAGGAGAAAATTATATTAAGGAGTACTATGTAGTTGATCCTAGCAATCGATTTATACTATTAGATACATTGCAAGTTAATTTAAAAACACTTGCATTATGCGATACGGTTACATTAAAAAATTATAATGTAGAAGTGTGTAAACAGCGTGTAAGCCTTTTGTGTAGCGAGCATCATGTAAAACACATACATAATGTACAGGAGCAATAAATGAGAATTATTGATTACGATATTATCTATCTGTCATATGACGAACCCAATGCAGAAAAAAACTATGCTGACTTGCTTACTAAAGCACCGTGGGCAAAACGTGTACACGGTGTAGAAGGTTCAGATGCTGCACACAAAGCATGTGCAGAATTAAGCGAAACAGATCGTTTTATTACTGTTGATGGTGACAATATTGTACGCCCTGGCTTTTTAGAACAAATATTAGATATTCCGCAGGGCAGTGATTTAGAATCTAGTGTTATTAGTTGGTGTGGCAAAAACGAAATTAACGGATTGATGTACGGCAACGGCGGTCTCAAATGCTGGCCCAAAGAATATGTTCTTAACATGCGTACACACGAAAATGCAGATGCTGATAATATAGCAGCTCAAGTAGACTTCTGTTGGGACTTACAGTACATTCAACAAAATAGTTGTTACTCTGATGTACATAACAACACTACAGCACAACAAGCATGGCGTGCTGGATTCCGCGAAGGTGTTAAAATGGCACTCGATCAAGGAGCAAAGCCTACAAAAGAACAGTTATTAAAAGGTCATTGGAAAAACTTACACCGACTTTGGATTTGGTTAATGATAGGTGCAGATGTACAAAACGGTGACTGGGCTATATTAGGAGCAAGAGCGGGTCTGTATATGACAATGTGTACAGATTGGGACTTTGTTCAAGTTAGAGACTTTAAATATTTAAATGACTTATGGACTACTTCCTTTGCAGGCATCGAAGATATTAAACACAAAACAGACACGTATGGTATTAAACTTATTAATGAGTTAAAAATACCAATTGCTGAAACTCCATTAAGTGCTCAACAAAGTAAATTCTTTAAAATAGTATATCAAAATCCTAGTAGAAATCCTGCACAACAATTTGTAATTGATCCAGAATGATTAATTTAGATTCCTTACCACAAGTTAAAAAAGAATTAGATGCTGTTGGCTGTGGATTTTGCCTGGCTAAATGGACACAAGTAACTATGCATCTTGGATCTGGCATAACACATAGTTGTCATCATGTAGGTGCCCATAAAATTCCATTAGATGAACTTGCAGTTAATCCGAGTGCATTACATAACACTAATTTTAAAAAAGAAATTAGAAAAGAAATGCTTGCAGGCAAGCGTCCTGCCGAATGTGATTATTGTTGGCGAATTGAAGATAATACTAATAACTTTAGTGATAGAATTACTAAAAGTTCTGAAACATGGAGCCAGACTGATAAAAAGAAAATAATCACGTCAACAGGAGACGAAAATATATATCCAAGATATGTAGAAGTTAGTTTCTCAAACGTTTGTAATTTTAAATGTACATACTGCGGCCCGGCATTTAGTAGCAAATGGACTGATGAAATAAAAGCAAATGGTGCTTACATATTAAAAAACAACCATTATAATAGTATTAAGGAAACAGAAATTCCTATTCTTGAAAGAGAAGAAAATCCGTATATTGAAGCATTCTGGAAATGGTTTCCTGAAGCAGTACAGCATATGCACGTATTCAGAATTACAGGCGGCGAACCGTTATTAAGTAAACACACTAAACGGGTTATTCAATATTTAATTAACAATCCTCAGCCTAATTTAGATTTTGCTATAAACAGTAATGCATGTCCTCCAAAATTATTATGGAAAGAATTTGTTAATTCTATAAAAGAATTAGAAGTTTCAAAATCTATTAAATCATTTAGTTTATATACAAGTGCAGAAAGTGTTAAAGGACAAGCCGAATACAGCAGAGACGGAATGGATTGGAAATTATTTGATTCAAATATTAAATACTTTTTGGAACAAACTACTGATATTAAGGTTTGTTTTATGAGTGCATTTAATATTTTAAGTTTGCCCACAATCCACAAGTTTGTTTGTCATATAGAAAAATTAAAACGAGACTTTGGCGAACGAGTAGTTATGGATTTTGCATATGTTAGGCACCCAGAGTTCCTTGACATTAAAATTGCAACTGAGGAAATGATTGAAACATATCTAAAGACTACTATAGATTTTATGATCGAACGAAGAAAAAAGAACAAGCGATTTAAAATGGATGAGATTTTTAAATTAGAAAGAATATACAACGATTGCCTTGCTCGTTTCAAAAAGAAAATTAATGTAAGTGCAGACAGATTTGGATTTGTGCAATTTGTAAATGAGTACGATCGTCGTAGAAATAAAAACTTTTTAGAAGTATTTCCAGAGTACAAAGAATTTTACAAGCTATGTGAGAACAGCAATGTATGATGTAATTTTTATAAGTTATAACGAAATCCAAGCTGATGTAAACTGGAACAACCTAAAAGCACAAGTGCCGTGGGCTATGCGTGTTCACGGAGTTAAAGGAATACATCAAGCACATATTGAAGCAGCAAAAAAAGCATTTACTTATATGGTATGGATTGTTGACGCCGATGCACTTATTGTAGATGACTTTGATTTTTCTTATGTTCCAAACCGAACTAATAAAGATGCTGTACATGTATGGCGTAGCCGCAATCCTATTAATGATCTAGAATACGGATACGGTGGTGTAAAATTGCTTCCTAGAATAGCAACATTACACATGGACACTAGTAAACCAGATATGACCACAAGCATCAGTACTAAATTTATTCCTATGGAGCAAGTTAGTAATATCACTGCATTTAATGTAGATGAATTTAGTACATGGCGTAGTGCATTTAGAGAATGTACTAAACTTGCAAGTAAAATAATAGATAGACAAAACGAGGAAGAAACAAATGAAAGACTCAAAATATGGACAACAGTGGGAGGAGATGCTCCCTTCGGCGAATATGCTATTAAAGGTGCTTGTGCTGGCAGGAAGTACGGGCTTTCTAGCGGGGCTGATCTTGGGTTGATAAACGACTTTAACTGGCTTAAGGAGAAATACAATGCAGATTGCTGAAATACTAGATAGATTAGAATTACTATACCCGGATAACTCTATCTTTAGTGATCTTAGAAAAACCTTATTAAGTCAAGATAAGTTTGCATTGTTTAGAATTATACAAGGATTAACAGGCAGTCAATTAATTGAAGGTATGCGTAAGTATAAGGACGATGACAGTTTTAATGCAGACTGTTTTAGCCGAGGACAACTAGAAAGCAAACTATGGTTAGTAAAAGAACTTAGTGAACTTAAAGTTGATTTAGGCACAGTATTCTTGTGTGCAGGATGGTATGCTACACTTGCTACAATGTTATTTGAAAGTAACATTAAAGTAAATAAAGTTAGAAGTTTTGACATTGATCCTAGTTGCCGAAGTATTGCTGAAACATTTAATAACCCGTGGGTTAAGGATAACTGGCAATTTAAATCATCTACAAAAGATATCATGGATATTAATTATGAGTTCGAAAACTACGAAGTAATTAGAGCTGACGGAACAACGTGTCCTTTAGCTGATACGCCTGATACTATTATTAACACAAGTTGCGAACACATAGAAAATTTCGAAGAATGGTATTCAAAGATTCCGGATGGCAAATTAGTAGTATTACAAAGCAACAATTACTTTGAAATAGAAGATCATATAAATTGTAGTGCTGACTTAGATACATTTAGTAAGTCAGCTCCTATGTCAGATGTTAAATTTGAAGGTGAATTATTTCTTTCCAACTATACTAGGTTTATGAAAATTGGATATAAGTAATCTTACACTCAGAC
>JBDNIA010000397.1:0-5444 GCA_041688525.1 Crocinitomicaceae bacterium
AAGTATCTTTGCGCCTTCATGTCAATGCAAGCAAAAGTTTTAAAGTCAACGGGGAAGTTTTACAACGTCCTGCTGCCAAATGGGGAGCCTGTTCTTTGTCGCATACGCGGTAAAATACGTATGGCTGGATTAAAAACAACGAATCCAGTTGCTGTTGGGGACGAGGTAGTTATCGACGATGAATTCGACGATGAAGGTCGCGGAATGATTACAGGTGTTTTGCCTCGACTTAATTACATCGTCCGAAAATCAACAAATCTGAGCAAGCAAATGCAGATTTTAGCGGCAAATGTTGATCGTGCTTATTTGATGGTAACGCTGCATTCGCCCAATACACATTTGGCTTTCATCGATCGTTTTTTAGTTTCAACTGAATCGTTTCGAATTCCTTGTACTTTACTTTTCAATAAAATTGACCAGTACAATGAAAAAGACATGGAGAAGATTGATGAATACATTTCTAAATACGAAGCTATAGGCTATCCTTGTTATAAAATTTCCACTTTTGATGAATCGTCCATAGACTTTTTGCGAAAAGAAATTTATGGCAAACAAGTTATGATAGGCGGGCATTCGGGTGTTGGGAAAAGTTCATTGATCAATGCTTTGGACGCTGATATTTCCGCTCGAATTGGCGAGATTTCTCGGTCACATTCGCAAGGTCAACATACAACGACTTTTGCTGAAATGTTTCCCTTAAAGTCTGGGGGCTCTATAGTTGACACGCCTGGAATCAGAGCATTTGGAATAATAGAGATTGAAAAAGAACATATTGGGCATTACTTCAGAGAAATACGAGAATTAATGGGCGCTTGCAAATTCAACAATTGCAAGCATTTGAATGAGCCAAAATGCAAGGTTAAAGATGCCTTAGAAAAGGGTGAAGTGGCTATTAGTCGCTACGATAGCTACTGGCAAATGATGAACGAAGATCCGAGCGATAATTACCGTAAAAATATTTACGGATGAGAATTGTTCTACAACGAGTTCGCGAAGCTTGCATAATAATTGAAGGGGAAATCAATCGTCAAATCAGTTACGGACTGCTCATTTTATTGGGAATTGAAACTGACGATACTTCAGAAGATATTGATTGGTTGCTAAATAAAGTTTTGCAAATGCGGATCTTCTCCGATAGTGAAGGAAAAATGAACGAAAGTATTTTAGATCAAAATGGCGAATTGCTTATTATCAGTCAATTTACTTTACATGCAACTACAAGAAAAGGCAACCGACCTGGATTTGCGAAAGCAGCTCGACCAGAAATTGCGCTACCATTGTACGAGGAGTTTATTTCAAAAGCCAGATTGCAAATTTCAGGGAAAGTTGAAACTGGAATTTTCGGTGCGGATATGAAAGTAAGTTTGGTAAATGACGGACCCGTCACTTTAATAATTGATTCAAAAAACAAAGAGTAGGTTGGAATCTGGAAACTGAAGTATAGATCGTTCCTTTGGAACTGATAGAGAATTAGTCTGAACATCATGAAGTTCTAAAGTCTTTAAAATGGAATTAAAAGAAGCACAAAATATTGTCGATAAATGGATCAAGGAAGTTGGCGTTCGTTATTTCAACGAATTGACGAATTTAGCGATACTGACAGAAGAAGTTGGCGAGGTAGCTCGAATTATTGCGCGACGATATGGCGAACAGAGTGAGAAAGAATCAGACAGAGACAAGGATCTGGGTGATGAAATGGCAGACGTATTGTTTGTACTGATTTGCTTAGCTAACCAAACTGGAGTAGATTTGGAGTCCGCTTTGAAAAAGAATTTAGAAAAGAAAACCATTCGCGATAGCGAAAGACATAAAAATAACGAAAAATTAAGATGACTGTAAGATTTCATGAGATCAAGACTTAATGCACCATTTAGCATCAGCACTACTCTTAAAGTCTTAATATCTTAGCATCCAAAAACACATAAAAATGGCCTTTGAAAAATTACAAGAAACGCTAGTTGAAAACTTATCCAGAGCTGGGTTTGAAGATTTCTTGCCGGAGCAAAAGAAATTGTGTTCTAAAATCCGAGAAGGAAAAAACCTTGTTATCTTGACAGAAGGCAGCAAGGGCTTATCCAGCTTATTCTTAATAACGACCTTGCATAAAGTTCCGGTTCCCGAGGAAGGTTCGCCACGTGTCGTTATAATTTGTGCAACAGATGATGAAGCTCTAGAGCGTTACGAAGATTTAAAAAAATGGTCGCGTCACATGGATTTAACAATCGATTTAGCGCACGAAAAAGGCAAGCAAATTCAGCAACGCAACGATATTTTTGATGGAACAGAAATTGTTATTGGAACCACAAAACGTATTTACGATTTATACATTCAAAGTGGCTTGAACTTAAATTTGTTACGTCTTTTCATCATCGATGACGCGAATCAAACTTTGATGAAAAACAATCCTGGTTTCTTGGCGCGTTTCGCGGATAGCTTGCCGAAATGTCAGATTTTAATTGGCGCAAAAAAGTACAATGAAAAATTAGAAACTTTTTGTGAGCAAATACCTTTTGGGTTTTTGAAAGTGAAAATGTAGGTTTTAAAACTGCGGGAAATAGAGCAAAAAAGCTGAGAGTGAAAGTCGTTCTTTAAAAACGAGTGTTGCATTGTTTATTTGGAAAATCCGACGCGAGATGCTTAAATTTTCATCTTGCATCCTCAACGCAAGAGGCGTGTTAATTCATCAACCACCTTTTTATCAATAGGAAAAGTAAAGTCATCAACATTTAGATGCTTTAAGGAGCGCCAAACACGTTTTTCTCCTTCTTCCTGGTGCACATAATCGATAGAAACAGTTTCTAAATCAGACCAATTTGGATACCTTACGAAATAATAAAAACTAAACAATTGTTGCTTAGGACTGAACGCTGAAACTTGGAAAGAATCATTCACATAGAATAGTTCGCCTACTTCAACCTCTATGGCGCATTCTTCTCGAAATTCTCGTTTTAAACATTCTTTTTGGCCTTCTCCAAATTCCAAACCACCTCCTGGAAACTTAATCATGGATTTCCCAAAACGCAATTCTGAGGATAGCAAAACTTCCTGTTTATCGTTGATAAGAATGCCGTATACGCGCAGGTTGAATTGGTTCATGAATTTATTGTTTTGGGCTTGCAAACTATAATAGTACTTTGGAATATCAACAGGAGTTTTCTGGAATTTGCAGGAATTCCGTTGCCAAGTATATACAAGAATACTTCTTTACAATAGAATTGCGCGTGCTTATTCCAATATGGGTGCGATATTTGGTCTAAAATATAAATCTGACTTCATCACCTTGCCATCTTCTCTATAAATTGGTTGACCGTCTGCATTGAGTTTACTCATATTTGAGCGTTGGATTTCTTGAAAAACTTCCTCCATCTTCCCTTGCAAACCATGCTTCAAAATTGTTCCGCAAAGAATGTAAAGCATGTCTCCAAGCGCATCTGCAACTTCTACTAAATCTCCGTTTTTGGCAGCTTCTAAATATTCTTCGTTTTCTTCCGCCATTAAACTATGCCGAAGATCAATCTCTTTAACAGATAAATCCGTCGTTGGCTGGTAGTTGTTTTCTATTTTGAAAGCAGTGTGCCAACTTTCTACTGCACCAATTATTTCTTTGAATTGCATGATTTCATTTTAAACGTGAAAATAGCAAAATAGATTTGACTAGTTCCAAACTAACCTATAATTATCTGAGATTTCTCCTACTTAGAAATAGAGAAAATACTTTAATCCAAATTAAAGACTATTTCGATTATAGTTGCGAAAAAAAGATCAAATTAGAAAAAGAAATCTTAAACTTGAGAATATGAAAAAAACATTGTCTCTGCTTTTAATATTCTCAACTATTCTAAGTTGCTATTCTTTCTTCTTAAACAGCTCCCCAAAGCATAAAAACACAAACAAAGGAATACCAAGCGATTCTCTCCGATTAGGGGCGTTCTCAACAAGTTTGAATGTGCAAAACCTAAAAAAATCTAAAGAATTCTATGAGAAATTAGGCTTTAAAGTACTTGGTGGAAGTAAGGAACAGAAGTACCTAATCATGAAAAATGAGAATACACTTATCGGTTTATTTGAAGGGATGTTTGAAGGAAACATTTTAACTTTCAACCCAGGTTGGAATGAAAACGGCAAAAATACGGAAACATTTGATGACATTCGGACAATTGAAAAACATCTCAAAGATAGCGGCATTTCATTGGATACTGAAATCGAAAAAGGTATGGAAGGACCTGCCAGTTTGATGTTAAAAGATCCCGATGGAAATTTAATATTGATAGATCAGCACCGCTAAACGCAAGTTTATTTAGCTAAATTTCACAAAAAATGAAAGTACTCGGAATCTCCATTGAAGCCAACAAAGCAATTTTTTCTGCTTTAGAGTTGAATAATCGTTCTCTTGAAGAAATTTCAAACGCACCAAAAAAATTGGAATTGAAGGATCACCTCGATTCGTCGGAGGTACGAATTTTTCTTTCGGAATTGCATACATTTTTGAGTGAAGAAACTTTTGAACGAGTCGGAATCATTACTCGCGGCACTAAAGGTCGATTTGCGGCATCGCCAATTTCATTTAAAATTGAAGGCTTGATTCAAATCTTCCCGAATATGGAAATTGAATTTGTTGCACCCGCGACTTTGCGCGCCTACTTCAAGAAAAAAGAAAACCCAATTGAACCAAAATACGCTTACCAAAAAGATGCTTGCGATCTAGCCTTGTATCTTTTGAAAGACTAAAACACCATTTTATTTCGAAAAACTTGTCAGAGAGTTTTACTTTGAAAGAATTAAGCGCTGCAATTATCGTAACTTTGCGGGCGTTGGCAAATTATCACCGCAACAAGACAACATGGAACAAAACGATTTTTTAGACACGCACGTATTCTCAAATTTAAAAAGCACGACAAACGGTGCTGAAATCAACCCAATTTACTTCTTCACAGAAGCAGATTTTGAGGTAGTTTTAGAGCGCATCGAACATTTTGGAATTAGCGTTTACCAAATCGAACCTTTTTTCGATGGCAAATCTTTCGGGATCCAAACCAATGAAGATCTAAAGAAGAAAGCCACAGACGTTAGATGGTACGGAAAAGCATTTTCCACTTTCAAACATCAACAAGCGGGTATGTTGTATAGCGCAAGCTATAAGGTTCCGACAAAATTGTTGGCGAGATATTCTTAAAATTTTTCTTTTAATTTGCTTCTTTTTTTTATTTTTTTGAAATAAAGGAGGTAAAATGGTATTTAGTTTACTGTACTTTAGCTTTATACAGTCAGGGCAGACGCATTAAAACCTTACTTAAAATGCTAATAACTATTTGATAATCAGTTAATTAAATGCTATTTAAATAATTTATAATTTGTATATTTATCTGATAATCAGATGTATAAGTTGTGAAAAACAAAAATATTATTGAGCTTCTTTCAAAAATGAAAGATCATAGAATTGAAAG
>JBDNIA010000398.1:0-5141 GCA_041688525.1 Crocinitomicaceae bacterium
ATTAAAAAATAGCACAGAAGCTTCAGTCGCTTGTTCGAATGTAACTGTGAAAGCACCATTATTTGAATTAGGATAAATCCCAATATCTTGTGTATCTAATTCTTCTGTGCTTAATGTTAAGTTATAATTCCAGACAACAAAAAAAAGACGCTACTGAATGTAACGCCTTTTTGCTTGAGTAAAATGTTACTTTACTTATTTTTTCTCTTCAACTTCCTCGAAGTCAACATCTGTTACTTCTTCAGTAGTATCTGCTGAAGGCTCTTGAGACGCACCTGAACCTTCATTTGAGGCGTTGTACATTTCTTGAGATGCTGCTTGGAACACTTCGTTTAATTTGTCCATTGCTGGTTGTAAGTTCGCCATGTTCTTCGCTTCGAATTGAGTTTTCAATTCTGCTAAAGCATCTTCGATTGGTTGTTTTTTATCAGCTGGGATTTTATCTCCGTACTCACTCAATTGACGTTCCGTTTGGAAAATCTGAGAGTCAGCTTTGTTGATCATTTCCGCTTCTTCTTTACGTTTGTTGTCTTCGTCAGCATGCGCTGCAGCTTCCGCTTTCATTTTTTCAATATCTGCATCAGAAAGTCCAGAAGAAGCTTCAATTTTAATGGATTGCTCTTTTCCTGTTCCTTTGTCTTTTGCAGAAATGTGCATGATTCCGTTTGCATCAATATCAAATGTTACTTCAATTTGAGGTTCACCTCTTCTTGATGGCGGTATATCTTGCAATTGGAAACGACCCAAAGTTTTGTTGTCGTTTGCCATTGCTCTTTCTCCCTGCAATACGTGAATATCAACCGATGGTTGGTTATCTGATGCCGTAGAGAAAACTTCCGATTTTTTCGTTGGAATGGTTGTGTTTGATTCGATTAATTTCGTGAATACACCGCCCATTGTTTCGATGCCCAAAGAAAGTGGGCAAACATCTAGTAACAATACGTCTTTCACTTCACCTGTCAAAACTCCACCTTGAATAGCTGCTCCTAAAGCAACAACCTCATCCGGGTTAACTCCTTTTGAAGGTGCTTTTCCAAAGCATTTCTCAACTGCTGCTTGGATAACTGGAATTCTTGTTGAACCTCCTACCAAGATTATTTCGTTAATATCTTTCGTTGTCAATCCTGCATTCTTCAAAGCCGAACGACAAGGTGCGATAGTTCTTTCAACGATTTCAGCGATTAATTGCTCAAATTTTGCTCTTTGCAAGGTTCTAACTAAGTGTTTTGGCACTCCGTCAACTGGCATAATATATGGCAAGTTGATTTCAGTTGATGTCGTTGACGACAATTCAATTTTAGCTTTCTCTGCTGCCTCTTTCAAACGTTGCAAAGCCATTGGGTCTTTACGCAAGTCAATACCTTCGTCGTTTTTAAATTCGTCAGCCAACCAGTTGATCAAGATATTATCAACGTCATCACCACCTAAGTGCGTGTCACCGTCTGTAGACAATACTTCAAAAACGCCGTCACCTAATTCCAAGATAGAAACATCATGTGTTCCTCCACCGAAATCGAATACTACAATTTTTTGATCAACCCCTTTTTTATCTAATCCTTAAGCCAAAGCTGCTGCTGTGGGTTCATTGATAATTCTTTTGATTGTTAGACCAGCAATTTCACCTGCTTCTTTCGTTGCTTGACGTTGTGCATCGTTAAAGTAAGCTGGCACTGTTACAACTGCCTCAGTAACTTCCGTTCCTAAATAGTCTTCTGCTGTTTTTTTCATTTTCTGCAAAATCATTGCAGAAATTTCTTGTGGCGTGTAGTTTCTATCGTCAATTTTCACACGAGGTGTGTTGTTGTCTCCTTTAACTACTTCGTAAGGAACACCTTCTGATTTTATTTCACCATAAGTGTGCCCCATAAATCTTTTTATCGACGCAACTGTTTTAGTCGGGTTGGTGATAGCTTGACGTTTTGCTGGATCTCCAACTTTTCGCTCTCCTCCTTCAACGAATGCAACAACCGAAGGTGTTGTTCTTTTTCCTTCAGAATTCGCAATTACTACTGGCTCGTTACCTTCCATTACGGCTACGCATGAGTTGGTTGTACCCAAATCTATACCAATTATTTTTCCCATTTTATTGTGTTTTTCATTTTTAAACTTGATAATTTTAGGTCAATCTTTATGCCATTTGAAAACCCCCAGAATTATCTGCCATTTTTGACAGGAAGCTGGTGATTAAATGGTTTTGGAATGTCGAATTGTCAGTTTTTGTGACAGATTTTTGGAATTAAGGCAGAGGGGCGATTGATTTTAGGACTTTAGCTCAAGGCAATGTTTAAATTACAGTTATTTGAATAGAGATTCGAGAACATTGAACAAAGACTTTAAGCAGTACATCATATTCATCCTGAGTCATAAATCCTTTTAATCTCACAGCCCTGAGTCCTTACGTCCTAATTTAATCAAACGCTTTGTAAGAATTCTTACTCATTTCAAGCAAACGCTCATATTGTGCTGGAGAAAGATCGGAATGGTAGTAGTGAATTGGATTCATCTTTTTGCCTTCTTTTTCAACTTCATAATGCAAATGCGGACCAGTTGACTTGCCCGTTGATCCGATTAAACCAATTAGATCACCGCGTTTTACTTTTTGGCCTAGCTTCACTTTAAAAGCGCTTAAATGAGCGTACCTAGTTTTGTAACCATATCCATGATTGATAACAATACAATTTCCATAGCCCCAACCATTTCTTTCCAAAGCTTCTATAATTCCATCGCCAGTAGAAAACACTTCTGTTCCAATATCTGCCGTGAAATCCATTCCCGTGTGCATTCGGGAAGTTTTATAAATTGGATCTATACGCCAACCGTAGCCAGAAGCCATTCTTTTTAAATCATCGTTTCGGATAGGCTGAATTGCAGGTATACTTGCTAAGACTTTTTCCTTATCCTTTGCAAGAGCTAATAATTCTTTAAAACTTAATCGCTGAGCATTCAATCGCTTTTCGGCTGCATCTAAATTTCGAACGGCCTCCAAAAGCAGTTTTGAGTTAGAAAAACCCTCTAAATCCGAATATTTATCACTACCTCCAGTTCCCATAGTTCGCAACTCCTTTGGAAACTCACTAGCGTATAGTGCCACTCTATATAAATCTTCATCTCTTTTTTCGATATCATCTAAGACGCGATGAACAAGGGACAAATCGCCGTTCATTCTTTTCAACTCTTTTTGATAAACTAAAATTTCTCGTGTCATTGCTTTCTCTCGCGGAGATTTGAGCTGTTTAGAAAATAGAAATGATAGCATCAATCCAATAAGTATACTTGGCGCTACCAAAAGTGATATTTTCAGGATTTGTCCTGGAATGCTCACTTTTACTTCTTCGTATGCGAGAATCTTGGGATTGTATTTATATTTCTTTTTAGACATAAAGGAATACAAATATACAAAAAGCGAAATTATTAACTTACTTCAACTTTTCTGACATCATTCTCCCATCTCGAGATAACCTCGATCATGAAATGCTTTTGTTACAATTGGCTGGATGAAATAATCATTTGCTATTTGTTTTCTAGTATCGTTGAAACCATGGATGTAATCAATCCCGTAAAACAAACCCCAATAACCAACTATGGCTGTTTTTTTTGGATTAAAATTGTATATGGATTCCACCTTCTTGGTGAAACGCATAGTTCGTTCCGTTAATCGAAAACCATTTGCTGGAATTTCGTTTCCGTAAAGATAATTCCATTGCCACTGCATTAGATTATCGCAAACAAATACCCCTTTATACTTGCCATTAATTACCACTTTGTGTAATTCAGAAAATGCATTTATCTTGTTTGCATCCGATGGAGAAAAATCCCTTTTAAATTTTGAACCGACTCCAATTCCGATCAAGAAAATGAATAACAATCTAATTGAAAAAAAACGATTTAATCTGTTATTTATCAATTGATTTGGAAAAAATAAAAGTATAAATAATATACCTGTATAATTCGAAATCATATATCGCGGTGTATAATTTTTCATCGAAAGAGCGACAAAAAGAATGGGCAACATCAACAGTAATGAAAACAGAAAAAATAACTTTTGAGTTTTTGAGCAACCAATGAAGCTATTAATCAAAAGAAATAATAGTAAAATAAAACTAATTCCTAATCCAAACTGCCACCAGCCTGGAATTTCAATATTTATGGTGTAAAAATAAAAACTACCAAAAGAATTGAGTATACCCTTACCATATATGTTAATTCTCTCGGAAAATTTAGAAAAATCGAGATTAAGAGCTGGTGAGGACCAATAGTTCGTTTGGAAATTCAAGCTTTTCAAAACTATTACAAAAAGACCCCAAATAACAAGAACTTTGAATAAATTCAAAATATTCCCCTTTTGCTCAAACCAATTCAAAAGCAATAATGGTAAAATGGGAATTAACAAAAAAGCATGCGATTCAAATGCGACCGCTAAAACAAAACCGATAAGTAAATGATAAGGCAACGTAAATTTTATCTTTCCCGTTAAAAAAAACAAAATTGAAATGGCACATAAAGCAGTCACATAACCCCCGCGAACCATACTACCCCAAAGCATCCAAGTCGGAAAACACAAGACTCCTAATGTTATTGCAAAACTGATTTTTGAAGAAATGCCGCGATTGATTAATCCTTTGAAAATAAAAGTTGTGCCCAAAGCAAAGAGTGTTAGGCCTCCCAAACGTAAAGCCCATATTCCAGTTCCAATCAATTTTATCCATATTGCCACCGCACTTACTTCAAAAATACTCAGTCCGTAATTTTGACCATAGAAATACATGGGAAAACTCCGGCCAGCTAGGAAATCCTGAGCCATAATGCCTATAATTCCTTCATCTCCATCAAACCAAAAAGCATTGGAAAGAAAGTGTGGCAATCGAAAAAGGATGGATATACAAAAGAAAATTAGAAAATAAAAAATAAAAAAAAGCGCTCTACTTTTAATTATATTAGCAATGAGCGCCTTAAATTTCATACTTATCTATTTCTTTGAGAATTACAGCAAAGATTAAAATAAATAATCATTCTTCTGTCATTCCTGTCTTCAATAATCACCGCCAATTGTTCGTTTATTCAACTGGCCATTTTTGAATTGCGGAAGCATTTTCGGACCGTACACCACCATACTTGTATCTGTTAAACTCCTCATAAATGCG
>JBDNIA010000399.1:0-2486 GCA_041688525.1 Crocinitomicaceae bacterium
AGCTATGCTAAGAACTTGCTGTTGGCAAAATCAATGGGTTACTTATACAAGGGTGCGGAAACAGGAACTGTAGAACAAATTGCAGCAGCTCCTGAAAATACATTTTGGATTAAAGACTACAGCATGTTTTTTAGAATTTATAATCAACTTAAAGAACGAGTTTGTATTATATTAGATCGTTCCAGTAATACATTAGAATGGTTACAAAACTTTGTTGCAGAAGCAGATCGCATGCTGGTATCACGAGATGAGATCAAAGTCTGTTTCAGAGAAGGAAAAGATGGTAAATTTGGTATCAACGAATGGATTAAACTTGCAGGTGTAGGTGGCAAAGTTGAAACCGGAAAGATCCTAATTTTTGAATCTAAACCAGCAAAGTGGTTGTTTAAAGATCCGCATGATGTTACACTATTAATTACAAATAACATTTATCCACAGACAAATGTTATGACACGAGATTGGTTTAACAGTCACCCTGTTGTAATATACCTAGGTAATACAAAACCAACCGAACAAAGAGGATATAAAATTGTCGAGTTGTAAACTAACAATTAAAGATGAAGTAAACATAAAAGTAGACGGACTTAGTGTAGAAACGCGGCGGAAGATTGTAAACAAATTAAAATTTGATCTGCCATATGCACGACACATGCCTTCATATAAACTAGGGAGATGGGATGGGACTAAAACTTATTTTAGTATTGGTGGTACTGGTTATCTTGCACACTTGGATGTCATATTACCCATCATAGAAGAAGCTGGATACGAAATCGATGTTGAAGATCTACGTGAACATCATAGTATTAAGTTTGCACCAGTAACAGAAAACTACTGGGCGGATAGAGGCAAGACTTGGCCTAAAGGTCATCCAGCAGAAGGTCAGCCGATTGTTCTGCGCGACTATCAGTTTGATGTTGTAAACAAATTTCAAGAACATCCACAGAGTTTGCAAGAAGTAGCAACAGGTGCCGGCAAGACAATCACCACAGCAACGTTAAGCCACTTGTGCGAGCCGTATGGACGTACAATGGTGATTGTACCTAATAAAAGTCTTGTGGTACAGACAGAAGAAGATTATCGAAATCTTGGGTTAGATGTAGGTGTATACTTTGGTGATCGTAAAGAATTAAACAAGACGCATACAATTTGTACTTGGCAAAGCCTTAACGTGCTCGACAAGAAAGGTTTTGATGATGCAACACTGTCATTAGCAGAATTTTGTGAAGGTGTTGTTGGTATTATTATTGACGAGGTGCATCAAGCCAAGGCTGAGGTCTTGACCAAATTACTCACTCAGAACTTTAAAAACTGTCCTATTCGTTGGGGATTAACAGGAACTGTTCCTAAAGAGAATTGGGAATTTCAAGGTATCCTTGCCAGCATCGGTCCAGTGATCAACCAAGTAAGTGCGCATGACCTACAGGAAAAGGGTGTGCTGGCACAATTGAATATCAATGTGCTACAAACTAACGAAGTGCAGGTGTTTACCAGTTTTGCAGATGAGTACAAATTCTTAGTCACTGATGATAGCAGATTAACTTGGATAGCAAATAAGATTCAAGAACTTAGTCTAAGTGGAAATACTTTGGTGTTGATCAATAGAATTGACACTGGAAACAAACTGATAGAACGTTTGCCTCAGGCAGTATTTGTTTCTGGCGGCATGAAGTTGGACGACAGGAAAGAAGAATATGACGAAATTAAAACAAGTGATGACAAGATTATTGTGGCGACTTATGGTGTGGCCGCTGTGGGTATTAATATCCCTCGTATTTTTAATCTGGTTCTTTTGGAGCCCGGAAAGAGCTTTGTCCGAGTTATACAAAGTATTGGGCGAGGTATTAGAAAAGCACAAGACAAAGACTCAGTAGAAATATGGGACATTACATCAGCATGCAAATATTCTAAGCGACATTTGACAGAAAGAAAAAAGTTTTACAAGGATGCAAAATATCCTTTTACAATCACTAAGGTAAGTATATGAAGATTTTAACATTAGAAAATAAAGCATTTGATTTAAACGAATTGCCCGATGAGGTTGACGAAGACACAAGATTCAGTGTGCTAGATAACAGTAATCCGCAAGAGCCTGATTTCTTTTTTATGCCGCTGATATTTTTAGAGTCATTTAACAGTCCTGCAATTTTATTAAAAGTAGGCAAGTACGAAGTGCAAATGCCATTAGACTGGTGCATGGTAGTAGGTGATCAGATGTGCGGACAAGATCCCGAAGTGCTGCCCCTAACCAGCATCAATGAACGTGGGTTTGATGCACTAGTGTTTAACCCTATTAAAGGATTTAGAGTAGAGTTTTTACCTATTGAAATTGTTAATATTTTTCAAGACGTGCGCTGGTATTTCCCAAAGATGAAGAACGGACAGTTACTCACAGTTCCTTTACACGACGGCCCAAATCCGCCGTGTGTATATTTTGTAAAAGAAGTTAGTCGCCAGAGTGAAATTGTGCAGTTGCATAAATTAATTTA
>JBDNIA010000054.1:0-6176 GCA_041688525.1 Crocinitomicaceae bacterium
ACAAAGCCACATTTCGAAAGCCCACATTTTTTTCTGATTGAGAAATTTCTGTAGAATAATTTATACCATCATCATTTGAAATACTACGCACAAACGCGAGAAAATCTTCCTTTGGATTTTCCAAAATACTAATAAGAATATCAGAAATTACAATTGCCCCGGCATTTATAAAAGGATTTCGAGGAATTCCTTTGTCTGTTTCTAGTTGAACCAAAGAATTAAACGCCGTTCCAGACGGTTCAACGCCAACCCTTTCCCAAATACTTTCACCGAGCGTTCGATAGGCCAAACTAAGTGATAGTACTTTCGCAATACTTTGTATAGAGAATTTATCTTTACTATTTCCAACACCAAAATTGCAGTTGTCAATTGTGGAGATGTGAACGCCAAAATTTTCAGAATTTACCTTCGCCAATTCAGGAATATAAGATGCCAGTTCACCTTTCTGTTCGATGCCTTTTACATTCTCGTAAATATCCTCAATTATTTCTTTTAGATTCATTGTAAAGTGTTTGTATGATCTCGAAAATGTTAACTTGCACAGAAAACACACATCTTTTATGCGTTCATGTCAAAAGTAGTATTTCTAAGTAACTTTTTGCCTTTTTGAAAAGGAACAAACAAGCTGATTTTGAACCTATATTTTCTTCAAAACCAAGAAATAAAAGAATACGGCTAAAGCGCCAAGTGCTGGAAGTATGAATGCGACAAAAGAACCGAATTCGTACCATATGAAGCCTGCGAGTGTACTCGCAAATAATGTGGCAATACTCTGAAAAGCTGAAAATGTTCCAACGGCAGTTGCGGTATCTTCTTTGTTTGAAATGTTGGTAATCATGGCTTTAGATATTCCTTCGGATGAAGCTGCATAAATTCCATAGGTAAAAAACAGCGCAATAACTATCCAGAGACTTTCACCAAATGCCATTCCAAAATAGGTGAAAGAGAAGAAAAATAAGCCCGTTAAAAGTACTGTTTTTAGCCCAATTTTGTCAGCAAGAATACCAATTGGTAGAGCGAAAAGGGCATAAATTAAGTTATAAAAAATGTAGATAGCGATGACCATCGTATCGCTCAAACCCATTTCTTTCGCTTTTAACAAGAGAAATATATCCGAACTGTTGACCAAAGCAAAAAACAGAAGTCCCACGGCTAATTTTCGATACGCAGCAGGACTTTTCTTCCAATAACTCACAAAAGAAAAGAACGTGGTTTTTGACTTTGTACGCTGCTTTGATTTCCCCTTTTCTTTTAAAAGTAAGGAAGAGAAAACGGCGATAAAACCAGGAATGACAGCGATGAAGAATAATGTGCGGTAATCACTTGGGAAATAATACAAGTATAAAAGGGCAAATAAAGGCCCCAAAACGGCTCCTAAAGTATCCATCGAGCGGTGAAAACCGAAAACACGACCTTTTGTTTCAGGTTTAGCTTGATCAGACAAAAGTGCGTCACGTGCGCCTGTTCGTATTCCTTTACCCAAGCGATCGAGTGTCCGTGCGAAGAAAACCCACAAAGGAATAATAGAAATTGCCATGAGAGGTTTTGAAATTGTACTTAACAAATAGCCAATTTGAACAAATGGTACGCGCTTTCCTGCTTTATCTGAAATTTTGCCAAAGTAACCTTTACTCAATCCGGCAAATGCCTCTGCAAAACCCTCTAAAATTCCAATTAAAACAATTGAAAAACCAATAGATTTCAAATACAAAGGCATGATGGGATACAACATTTCACTCGCCGTATCTGTAGAAAGACTAACGAGTGATAAAATCCAAACGGTGCGTGTGATGTGTTTCATTGCGAGATGAAAAATACAATTTTGTTTTTTACTTTTTCTCACAGAATTGCAAAAGAGCAAAATTAATTGACAGTGTAGCGACTAGCTATTGTCGATTAAACAGTAATGATCTAACATTAGAAAGAGTTGTGGTTCTCAAAGGAAAGCGAATTTTCGAGAACTCTTTATTGAATTAATACGTTTTTGGAGAATAATTTATTTCCGTCTTTGTAAAATTCAAGAAGAAGCGATCCCTTCTCTTTTAATTCAATTTCAGTCTTTTGAGCACCATTTTTAATTGAAGTGCTTTTTATTAATTGTCCATTTGAAGAATACACCTTTAATTGACTTCCATCAAATGTCGCCGGTGTTTCAATCGTGAATTTTCCGTTTGAGGGATTGGGGTAAATCGATACCGCAAGTTGCGAAATTTCGCTAATCGTTGCCAAACTGTTGTTAGGTGAAAACACATAGTCATGAAAGTTTTCTAACAACATATTCGCTGGTAAAAAGTCACCATGCACAATTAATCCAGTTGAAATATCAATGTTTTCTAACCCTCGATTGTAGTCTGCATTTACATTGATATAATATTGACCGTTATACATTAAACCTGAAGAAAGAACTGTTGTTTCAAAATAATTATCGTCACCAAATGAATGCAATTCAGTTAATTGATCCATTGCAGCACCAGTAAATCCTTCCAAAGCTATAAATTGATAACCTGAAATCCATCCCCAATGCATCGACGGAGCTTGATAGGCCAACGGAGAACCATTTACTTGCAAAGCTGGATCATTGTGATTGAAGTTTTTTGGAACCCCTACATAAAATTTAATTCCTTCAATATTCGTCAAATTAAAGTTGCCCAAGGAAACGCTTGTCGGTTGGCCAGCTTTTACAAGTGCAATTACAGTATCTGGCAAGCTAATTGTTTGACCGCCATCGTGAATAATTGCAAAATTAGACAGATAGTATTCCATTCTTGTCAGTTTGAAACTACCGTTCATATTGTTCTGAGAAGGCAAGTAATAAGCGAAATCTGAGGCGCCCAGCTTGTGGTAAATAGTCAAATTAACAGGTGTTTGAGAAAAACAAACAACAGGAAAAACAAATATTAGTAAACCAACTAGCTTTTTCACGCGTTAAATCTTATTTTGATATGAAGATAAAGGTATTCAAAATTGGATAAATATTAGATGTTTATCGAAAATTTTAACGTTTAAAATACTACATTCATTGCTGATATGCTTATTTTTATACAAGAATAAATTATGCGTGTAAATAGATTTTTAATCCTCTGTTTCTTGGTCATTAGCTTTTCGCTTTTGTCGTTTATGTACGGGATTCAGAAAAATGATTTGCCAGCGTATTTTCCAGTAATGATGGTTCCAAAAGGGAATGAAATTACACCCGAGCGAATAAAGTTGGGTAAACTACTTTTCTTTGACAAAAGGCTTTCTGTTGATGAAAGCGTTTCTTGCTCTTCGTGCCATAAACCAGAATTAGCATTTGCAGATAATAGAGTTATTTCCCCGGGAGTGAAGGGGAGGTTGGGTTCGCGAAATGCGCCAACGCTGACCAATGTAGGATTTAATCCCGTTTATTTATTTGATGGCTTTTTAGAAACTCTCGAAAAACAGGCAATTGTGCCTATTGAAGAACATGCCGAAATGGCGTTTAATATTATTGAAATTACCAGTAGATTAGCATCAGATAAACAGTATCAAAAGTTAGCTAAGAAGGCATATAACCGAGAATTAGACCCTTTTGTAATTACGCGTTCTCTTGGTGTTTTTCAGCGAACATTGGTCTCTTCTCAATCGAAATATGATGCCTATCTAAAGGGGAAAGCCAAATTTTCTGCAGCTGAAACGGAAGGATTGGATTTGTTCTTCAATCAATTGCATTGTACTAAATGCCATGCTGGTTTCAATTTTACAAATTTCACAACTCAGAACAATGGACTTTATGACAGCTATGCGGACTCCGGTAGAATGCGTGTTACCAAAAAGGAATCAGATCGAGATTTATTCAAGGTGCCGACTTTAAGAAATATTGCCCTTACCGCTCCTTATATGCACGACGGAAGTTTAGAAAATTTGGATGAGGTAATTAGACATTATGAAAGTGGTGGTCGTTCTAATAAAAACAAAAGTCCCCATCTAAAATCATTCGTAATTTCAGATGAGGACAGAGAAAATTTAATTCAATTTCTAAATACGCTTACCGATAAGAAATTCATTAAAAAGCATTCAAATTAAAAAGGATTTGAAAACCTTTCGTCGGTAAGAAACCCTTGATCTGTTAAAGTTTTCAAGAAGTTAACCAAATCTATTCTATCCGCGGCAGTTAACATCAAACCTGTTGACTGCGTATTTAAAACAGCTTGTTCTACAGTGCTCGAAGTTTTAATTTCGGAATTATAATGACCAACAACTTGTTCTAAAGTAGTGAATCGACCATCGTGCATGTATGGAAATGAAACTTCAATATTGCGGAGAGATGGAACTTTAAACTTTCCTTTATCAGCTGCATTAGAAGTTACATCCATATAACCTAAATCAGTAATATTTGCTTCTAGGTCAAGACCGTTATTCATGAACTGATCATTTTCAAAGTTGCTTCCTGAATGACAATGTGCGCAGTCTGCTCCCGACAAATTTGGAAATCCAGGGTTGTATTCTGTGAAAAATAACTTTCTACCGTTCTCTTCGCTTGCAGTTAATGTAGCTTGGCCGGCAAGGAATTTATCGTATTTTGAATTGCCTGAAACGAGCGTGAACATAAAAGCTTCTAAGGCCAAGCTTATCTTTTCGGAAGTAATTTCAACTGAACCAAAAGCTTTATTGAATTGCTCCGTATAAATAGTTTTTGAGGCCAGTTTTGAAACCGCGTTCGCTAAAGTTTCATGCATCTCAAGTACATCTTGAATAGGCAATAAACTTTGTTCTCTTAAACTAAATGATCTACCATCCCAGAAAAAACCATTTGAATTCCAAGCCATATTGACGATAGCCATCGCTTGTCTTTTTCCAGGTAAACCGTCAATACCAACAGAAAATTGACTGACATCTGAAAATGCATTTCCTTGTTTGTGACAAGTAGCGCAAGCCATGGAATTATTTCCGGAAAGCGACTTTTCGTAGAATAACATTCTTCCGAGCTGCACTTTTGATTTTGTCAATGGATTGTCACCCGGTAAATTAGGTTCCGCTAATGTTGTTCCATAGTCTAGAACGTAAGGTTCGTTTTCCTGGTTAATAACATTAACTGCCTTTTTACAAGAGTAAGCGATTGCAAATAACAAGAAAGTAAAAAAGATAAATCTATGGAACATTTTTTACTTATTCAAAATGGTTTTGGAGAATAATTTCTGCTTGTCATCGTGGAACTCAAGAATTAGAACGCCACTTATATCTATTTCAATTTCTGTTTTATTTTTTCCTGTATGCAAGGAATATGTATTTATTAATTGTCCGTTTTGATTGTATATTTTCATGGAATTTCCCTTGAATGAAACGGGTGTTTCAATTGTGATTTTTCCATTAGACGGAATAGGATAAATAGATATATCTGTATTTATCATTTCATCAACTCCAGCCAAACTGTTGCTTGAAGAGAAAACATAGTCATTAAAGTTTTGGAGCATGGTTGCTGCTTGTTGTGCTTCACCGTGAACGACTAATCCTGAGGATAGATTAATATTTTCTAATGCTCTCGTGTAATCGGCATTGATATTAATCTCAAATGCGCCGTTGTTTAAAGAACCTAATACGGAGACTGTAGTTTCTAAATAATTTATATCACCCAGTCCGTGCAATTCTAAGGTTTGATTCATAGCTGATCCAGATAATCCTTCAAGAGCTACGAAACGATAGCCAGAAGTCCAGCCCCATTGCATAGAGGGCATTTGATACGCTAGCGGAGAACCTGAAGGCTGTAAACCTGGATCATCGTGATTTATTGGTGTGTGAACACCAATGTGAAATTTAATGCCTTCAATATTCGTGACATTAAAATTGCCCAAAGCTATTGCTGTTTGTTCGTTAGCCCGGACAAGTGCAACAACATTATCAGGAACGACCGTTGTCATACCTCCATCGTGAACGATTGTGAATTTTGTCATGTAATATTCCAAACGGTTTAACTTAAAATTACCGTTCGTTGTATTATTGGCCGCTGCTTGGTTAAAAGCAAAACCAGCGTTATCAAGTTTATGATAAATATTCAAATTCACTGGAGTTTGACTATTTGCACAGAAAGATACAGCAAAAGCCATTAGCGTATATATTTTTTTCATAGTTTTTGTCTTATAAGTTTTAAAGATAATAATTCTCTATTTACTTTTTCTAAAATTTTCTTTTTATTCTTTGATTCCTAAGTTGAAAAATAT
>JBDNIA010000400.1:0-3432 GCA_041688525.1 Crocinitomicaceae bacterium
ATTAAAACACAATGCAGGCTAGCGAAGCTTTTGTTCAACAGCACCTACAAAAAATTGGAGGTTCAGTGCTTCGTATCAACATTTGTGGTTGAACAAACATTAGTGCTTCGTATGAATATTTGTGGTAAAAATCGCCAACTTCTTGTAGCTGCAAACCGTTGTGCTTCATGCAAGAAAAAATCGAGAATTAACCAAAAGCATTGAATGGAAAAAGAAGATATATATATAAACAATTACAAGGTTGGACAAATAATATTCCGCTTATAATTCTTGGAAGTGGTGCTTCTGTCCCTTTTAGGCTTCCTTCAATGTGGGCATTAGGAGAACACATAAAAACAACGATTAAGTTTGTTGATTCTGATGACCAGATACAATTCGAAGAATTTATAGCAGCATTTTCCTTTATGACTTCCGTTGCAATCATTGCCGAAAAAGCAGGCCATCACCCAAATTGGAAAAATGTATATAACAAAGTTAATATTGTACTTAACACGCATGATGCGGGCGGACTTACAAACAAGGATTTCCAATTGGCAAAAGCAATTGACCAACTATTAAAAAAAGATATGCCACAATAAAATAAGACTTGACAATGTTGCGCTTTGTGTTGAACTGTTTCTTTGGTTAACGGTTCACTGCTACTTTGACCCGTTGGTGCATTTTTAGCAATCTTTTACATAAATCCGCAATTTCTGAGTGATGCCTCATTTCTGTTTTCTTAATCTTCCCAATTTGTAAAGCTGCCAAATATGTAGGAATAGAACTTAATGGGTCTGTTTTCTTCTCTTACATAACATTGTCGTTTTTCTGGTTATCAATGATGCATAAATGGTAAATCTTTACTTGGGCCAATACAGGTTGGGTTCAGTAATATAGCCCTACACATGGCGGGCGATCTTCATGATGATATTTGTAAAAAAGACTTCATTTTGTAAAAAAACAATTCCTCCACTAGTCGATTTATCAAAGAAAGTAATTACACAAACTTCTCCTTTACAAAAATAATTTCAGGAGTTAGAAACAGAAATTGATTCAGTGCAAAGGATTTAATACGGAAATTTAACACTTATACGCCAATAATTGTCTACCTTATGAGCCTAAAAACTAGCACTATGAAAAAATTTATTATCCCACTAAGCCTATTTTTTTGCTCCTCAATATTAATCCATGCTCAAGTTTGCACTGGAACTGCCACTATTGGAAGTTCGTCAAATATGTACAGCATAGGTTTGGGAGAAAGCAACACCATTGCTGCAAACAATGATTTAAATACCGTTATTTTCGTTCACAGAAATAATGCAGGATTATTTGGTGGGCATTCGGGGCAATTACGGTATGACATTTCCACTGACAATGGCGCCAATTGGACGTCAAATTTGGGTGTTTTAAACCCCGCTTCTGTAAACGGAACAAATGCAGCCAGATATCCGAACATTGCAATTTATAATCCAACGGGAAATACGATTCCAAATAATGCTTATTTATCTTATTTGGCGCCAACAGTTGCTTCTACTTGGTCGTCGATTGTAACGGGCGTCTGCAAGCTGGACGGAACGGGGACTACTGAAAACTATAATCAGGCGGCAATTACGCAAACATTAATTCCGCGCTCCATGTGCAAAGGTGTACCGGGAACATATTGGGCGATAGATTTGGTGAACAACGGTGCAACGAATTTAGGATATCGAATACTAAAAGGTATCTGGAACAACAGCACAAATGATATTATTTGGTCACAAAACACACTTTTAAATCCACCGTTTAATACTGCTTTTGACGGAACAAATCACGTTTCTGGTTTTGCTATTGGCTTTGATCCTAGTGGTCAAAAAGGTTGGGCTTGTTTGATTACGCATATCACGCAAGGCTCCTCAAGTTATACGTATTATCCTGTTTTTTACAGCACTGTAAATGGTGGAACAACCTGGAGTAGCCCAACACAAGTAAACATGACACAATTCCCTTGTGTAACAAGTATTATTACATCAGGCAACGTTCCGACTGTAGCTTTTGATATGGATTTAACCGTCGACATGAAAGGAAACCCGCACGCACTTATGTGCATAGGAAATGGCAACAATGCGTATTCCATTTTCTATACTTCCACACATCACATGTATGATATCACAAGAGAAAATGGATTTTGGAATGCAGTTGATCTTGGCGATGTTAGCGGACAAAGAAATACATTCGGAACTGCTCCAAACACACTTTCGATGGACATGGCGCCTCAATCAAGTAGAACAGATGACGGGTCAAAAGTTTTCTTTACTTGGTCTGGATCAGATATTGCGAATGTACCAAATGCCCCAAATTTATTTGGAAAAGCGTATGATGTCAACGCTCGTTCGTGGACGCAAATGAAAGATTTTACGAGTTGTGACCCAAGTATAAACGGAACAATTCTTTTTCCAAAAATGGCTGAAAACGTTCTTAACGTACTTGGAGGCTGGGAACTGCCGGTTATTTATGGCCAATCTACTTCCGGAACGGATGTCGCAGTACCCTGTAATTACTTGTATCTGGACAGTTTGAAATTTACACAGGCTGACTTTGTTCTTCCTCAGTGTTCAGCAAACATCACATTCGTCAGTGGAGATACTTTAAATTTGTGTCAAGGTTCTTCTGGCGCCTTAATTGTTTCAAGTCCACAAGATGCTTTGCTTTGGAGTACGGGCGGAACGAGTCCAATCCTTTCCGTGAATTCAGGAGGTTGGTATTACGCAACTGTTCGCTCAGGATGCTGTATTGGAAAAGATTCAGTATTTGTGAATATAATTCCTCAACCGACAGCTGCTTTTATCAATTCAACAATAGCTTTAAATGCCAATTTTACAGATCAAAGTGGAGGCAATGTAACAGCATGGAATTGGAATTTTGGAGATGGAACAACTGATAACTCACAAAACCCCATTCATACTTACGATTTCCCAGGAACGTACACCGTTTGTTTAATTGTCAATAATGGTTGTACAGATACAATTTGTCAAACAGTAAGCGTTAGTTGTACAATTCCCAATGCCAATTTTACTAGCGTTGTTGGAAACGGTGGATCTGTAGTTTTTACCAACACTACAACGCCAACTGCTGACAATTATAGTTGGGATTTTGGTGATGGAACAACAAGCACTTTAGAAAATCCTACTCATGTTTACACAACATCTGGCAATTACACTGTCTGTCTACTGATAACTGATACATGCGGAACAGATAGTTTGTGCGCACTGATTTCAGTTGATGTTTTTGCAAGTCTCGAGGGTCTTGTGAACGGAAGTTTTGCCGTTTATCCAAATCCAACAACGGGTATGATAAAAATTACGGCTACGAATCTTCCGCAAAACAATTGGGAACTGACTTTGGTGAACAGTTTGGGACAAATACTTTTGCAGAAAAAGAAAACAGAGTCAAGCTTAAACGAAAACATCGCGTTAA
>JBDNIA010000401.1:0-2416 GCA_041688525.1 Crocinitomicaceae bacterium
CATTGGAATACCGAAAGTACCCAAAAGAAATAATTTCCAACGCATTGATCGAAGGGATACTTTTTTCATAAATTAATGTTGTTTAATTGCTGCTTCATATTCATTACGCAATTGAGCGACAATTTCACTCATTTTACGAATGCTCTTTACATGCTCGATACTTGGTCCAGCGCACCAAACTGTTTTGTACGTATTACTAAATGCCGCCTTTTGCAGAGATTTCATTCCTTTTAAAAAAGTAAATGCTTTCATCCATTTTTTAAGCCTTTTATTTTTATTTAAAAATCGTTCAAGCCAGTTTTGCTGCGTCCCTGTTTTTTCAACATACGGTGTTTTAATAACGGTACAAGGCGTTCCTGACAGTTTCGTCGACAGAACAATATCGTCTTTTCCGTAATCAATGCAAGCTTGCTTGTACTCTTGCGAAACTGGCGCTTCTTCCGAAGCAATGAATATACTTCCCATTGAAAGTCCGTCAGCACCCATAGCTATAACTTCAGCGATTTCCTTGCCGTCTCCTACTCCACCAGCTGAAAGGACAGGAATTTTACAATTGTTCTTTAGCAGTGGAATCAACTCCTTCATTGGGATTTTACCAGCGTGACCACCTGCTTCCTTATTAACCGCTATAAGCGCATCAGCGCCTAAACTCTCGACTTTTTGGGCATATTTCAAATCTGTGACATCGCAAAACACTTTCGTTCCAACGGCATGCGCTTGACAAATTGTCTCTTCCGGCGAACCCAAAGAAGTAATTATGTAAGCGACTTTTTCTTCACAACAAATTTTCAATTGTTCTTTGTATAAAAAGTTTGATTGATTGACAATCAAATTGATACCAAAGGGGCCTTCGACTTGCGCTTTTATATATTGAATTTTCTCACGCAATTCTTCAACCGATCGATAATTCATTGCAGGAATTGCAGCTGTAACACCAGACTTAATAGCCTCTATAACCATTTTATCATTGGAAACTAAAAACATGGGCGCGACAATGATTGGGAATTCAATATTCAATAAATCGCAAAGTGCTGGCTTACTCATTTGTTATAAATTTATTATGTAAACATAATAAATTTTGATGAAACCACCTTTCTTCAAGCACAAACATTTTGCACTTTTCACGGTTATACTTTAAGGAATAACTAAATTTGAACCCATGAAAAAAATGAAAATTTGGCTGGAAGCTTTCCGACTCAGAACGCTACCTCTCTCCCTTTCTGGAATACTTTTGGGTTCCTTTATTGCTTTGTATGAAGGATATTGGAATACAGGCATTTTTATTCTTAGTTTGTCAACAACCTTGTTCTTTCAAATCTTATCCAATCTATCTAACGATTTAGGTGATCATTTAAAAGGAACGGACAATGAAAACCGCGTTGGACCTATGCGTTCGACTCAATCTGGCGCAATTACAGCAGCTCAAATGAAAAATGCGGTTCGCTTGTTTGTGGTACTGAGTTTTCTTTCAGCTGGCATCCTGATTTTTCTCGCTTCCAAAAATTTAAGCAATCAAGCCATTGTAATTTACATTCTATTGGGAATCGGTTGCGTATTGGCAGCTTTATTTTACACTTTGGGTAAAAAAGCATACGGCTATAATGGTTTAGGCGATATTTTCGTTTTTATTTTCTTCGGATTAGTAAGTGTTCTGGGTGTTTATGGATTATATACGTCTAATTTTTCATGGCAGGTGGTTCCAGCTGCATGCGGAATCGGATTTTTGTCAACGGCAGTTCTTAATTTGAATAATCTGCGAGATCATGAAAACGACAAAACTGCTAGAAAAAGAACAGTGATAGTGAAAATGGGGTTTGAAAAAGGCAAAATTTATCATTCTGCTTTACTTCTTGCTTCTTGTTTTTGTTTTATGCATCTGTCTCTGTATTTGGGTGGTTTTACACCAATTGCTTTGGTGCTGACAATTCCATTGCTTTTTCATTTAAAAAGAGTGCTCGACACGAAAAATCCACGCGATTTAGATCCCGAATTAAAAAAAGTTGCGCTAAATACTTTTTTCATTGCCATTGCGATGAGTATTCTGATGAATTTATAGTCCATGAAACTTTCTTTCGAACACAAAATTTTCCATTTCAAAAATCCAAGTGGTACTTCTCGCGGAATATTGACTGAGAAACAAGCTTGGTTTTTACACATTGAATCAGAAGGCAAAATTGGTTTGGGTGAATGCAGCGTCATACCCGGTTTATCTCCCGACTTTGGATCTAAAGACCAATACGAAGCTATTCTAGAAGATCTAATAACTGAAGTAGAATCAATCGAATGGACAACTTTTAGCACTTTAAAAGAAATCACTTTACTTGAAAAAGTAAAAAGTCAAACGAATATCTACAAAAAGTTTGGTAAATATCCCTCCATTGTTTTCGGTTTTGAGATGGCATTCTTAAATTGGCAA
>JBDNIA010000402.1:0-1630 GCA_041688525.1 Crocinitomicaceae bacterium
AGGTCCTTATGTCAATAGGCGCAATTTGGGGCATTAGCAACCTTTTCTTAGAAGGGAAATTCAAACAGTATTGGGAAAACTGCAAGAAAAACAATCTGTATCTTTTATTATTGACTTTTTTTGTTTTGCACGCCATCGGCCTTTTCTGGTCTGAAAATATAGCTTATGGTCTTCATGATTTAAAAGTCAAACTGCCCCTTTTTGCGATTCCAATTGCGCTTGTAGCTCATCCAATTCAGAAAAAAGCAGAAATTAACTTGATACTTCTGACATTTCTTCTGAGCCTCATAATCTGTTCAGGAATCAATTTCAATTTTTATATTACTTCAATTTCTTTAGATGCGCCAGAAAGGTTTAGAGAAATGTCGCTTTTTGTTTCACACATACGTTTTGCCATTCTTATAGTAATCGGATTTGTAATTAGCGCCTATTTTGCATGGAAAATGCCAAAGAGGAAATGGTTATTCGCCTTATTATCAATATGGTTTCTCACTTATACTTTCTACAGCCAAGTTATATCTGGTCTTCTATCATTACTCGCAGCTTTCTTGTTTTTTGCTCTTTTTTTAGGCTGGAAATACAAATGGCTAAAAGTTGGATTGTTTTCCCTGTTGGTCGTTTCTGCCGTCTTAGGCTCATTGTTTATTCAAAATTTAAGGAGTGGGCAGAAATCAATTCAATCGATAGAATTAGTGCAACGAACAGCCCAAGGACATGTATACTACCACGACACCGTAAATACAGTATATGAGCAAGGGCAACCTATCTATATTCACATAAGCGAAGAAGAGTTGAAGGTCGATTGGCACAAATATTCCAAACTAGATTATAATGGCAAGGATGCGAAGGGACATGCCCTCAAGGAAACGCTGTTTCGATACATGACGGCTAAAAATTTAAAGAAAGATGCTATTGGGTTGCGCCAACTTTCTAAGTCCGATATCACAAATATTGAGAATGGTTTAGCTTCTCCTCTGTTGCTCAAAAAAGGAGTATTATCGCGAATTAATGCGCTACGCTATCAGATAGAAAACTCAAGTGATCCGAATGGACAATCACTTCTACAAAGACTAGAGTATTGGAAAACGGGGATTAAAATTATTCAAGAAAATCTTATAATTGGCGTCGGTACAGGAGATGTTCAAGATGAATTCAACGCGCAATACGAAAAAGAACAAACACTTTTGCAACCAGAATATTGGTTTAGAGCACATAACATGTTTATGACAATCCAAATAACATTCGGTATCTTTGGATCTGCCCTTTTTATCTCTTTTTTATTCTTTTTTCTTAAGAAGAACTATGAGGCGAGAAATATTCTTGCGTTCTGTCTATTCGGGGTTATAGTCGTGTCCTTTTTCATCGAAGATACACTTGAAACCCAAACAGGCGTTTCTCTGTTTTCCTTGTTTTTTGGTTTATTTCTCCAGCCCGAAAAAGATTTAACTTCTGAAAAGACGATGCATTAGTTTACCTTCTATAATTAGGTTAAAGCTGTGTTCAACTCATAAGTGCAACAAACTTATTATTCAGAGTTTCAATAGGACTAAGATAATTGAATTTTCTGATTGGTCTGTGATTAATTGACAATTCTACTTGTTTAATTCTTTCTTCGGATACTAATCTAAGA